>JAISTI010000050.1 GCA_031272685.1 Propionibacteriaceae bacterium
AACACCTCGCACAAGCCCCGGCAGGTGGTCGATGCCGTCGCCCGCCACTATCTGGAGCACAACGCCAACGTCGCCCGGGCGATGCACACCCTGGGCGCGGAAGCCACCGCGGCGTTCGAAGGCGCGCGGGCGAAAGTGGCTTCCTTCATCGGCGCGGCCGGCCCCGAAGAGGTCGTCTTCACCAAGAACGCCTCCGAGGCGCTGAATCTCGCCGCCCACACCCTGCCGGTCGGCCCCGGCGACGAAGTGGTGGTCACGGTGATGGAACACCACTCCAACATCGTGCCCTGGCAGCTGCTCTGCGCGCGGACGGGCGCGAGGCTGCGCTGGTTCGACGTCACCGCCGACGGCCGCCTCGACATCGACAAAGCGCGTAGTGAAAGCCTGATAAACGGGCGAACCAAGGTGGTTTCGCTGGCGTGGGTTTCCAATGTGGTCGGCACCGTCAACCCGGTGGCCGAGATCGCCGCCTGGGCGCGCGAATTCGGCGCGCTGGTGGTGGTGGACGGCTCCCAGGGCGTCCCGCACCTGCCCGCCGCCGCCATCCTGGAATCCGCCGACCTGCTGGCCTTCACCGGGCACAAGATGCTCGGCCCCACCGGGGTGGGCGTGCTGTGGGGGCGGCTGGCGCTGCTGGAAAGCCTGCCGCCTTTCCTCGGCGGGGGCGAGATGATCGAGGTGGTGCGCATGGAAGGCTCTACATACGCGCCGCCGCCGCACCGCTTCGAGGCCGGCACCCCGCCCATCGCGCAGGCTGTCGGGCTGGGCGCGGCTATCGGCTACCTGGAGGGCGTCGGCCTGGACGCCGTCGCCGCCCACGAGCGCGAACTGGTGTCGTACCTGCTGGCCGGGCTGGCCGCCACCGAGGGCGTCGAGATTATCGGGCCGCGAACCCCGGACGATCGCGGGGGAGCGGTGTCGTTCACCCTTGCCACCGCCGGCGGGCTGGCCATCCACCCCCACGATTTGATGCAGCTGCTGGACGGGCGCGGCATCGCGGTGCGCGGCGGCCACCACTGCGCCCGGCCGCTGCACGAGCGTTTCGGCGTGCAGGCATCCACCCGCGCCTCCGTCTACCTGTACAACACCCGCGCGGAAATCGACCGGCTGCTGGACGGGCTGGCATATGTGCGCGATTTCTTCGGGAGGGTTTCGTGAATCCCGAAGAGCTGTACCAACAGATCATCCTCGACCACTACCGCGAGAAACACCATTCCGGCCTGCGCCCCGGCGGCGCGCAGGTGCACCACGTCAACCCCACCTGCGGCGACGAGGTGACGCTGCGGGTGCGCCTGGATGGCGACACGGTCGCGGACGTCTCATATGAGGCGGTCGGCTGCTCCATCTCGCAAGCGTCCACATCGGTGATGGCAGACCTCGTCATCGGCACCGGCGTGGCCCACGCGCTTGAGCTGCACCAGGCGTTCACCGAAATGATGCATTCCCGGGGCGAAACCGAGCCGGATGAAGACCTCTTGGAAGATGCGGTAGCCTTCATCGGTGTCGCGCGTTTTCCCGCCCGGGTGAAATGCGCGCTGCTGGGCTGGTCGGCGCTGAAGGACGCGCTGGCCCAAACCGCCGGCCAGGAGGAGAAGTGAGCGAGTTCAAAGCCCCCACCGAAGACGAGGTGCGCGAGGCGCTCAAAGACGTGGTCGACCCCGAATTGGGCGTGAATATCGTCGACCTCGGCCTGCTCTACGGCATCTTCGTCGACGAAGAGGGAAACGTGATGCTCAACATGACCCTCACTACCCCCACCTGCCCGCTCACCGACCGCTTGGAATTCGACATCTACCAGGTGCTCGACGGGGTGGCCCGCACCGTCGCCATCAACTGGGTCTGGCTGCCCCCCTGGAGCCTCGACTGCATCACCGAAGACGGCAAAGAGCAGCTCCGCGCCATCGGCTTCAACCTGTGAGCCGCCGGCCGTGGCAAACAGATAGGAGGACAGATGAAGTCAATGATTGCCGCCGCCACCATTCTGGCCGCCGCAATGCTGGGTGGCTGCTCCGCAGACTCGGGCCGCAGCGTGGACGCCTACTGCGGAGTGCTCGAAGACTCCACCCACTCGATGAAAGAAACTATCGGGCAGTGGCAGCAGTTCAGCGGCGGGGACTTCTCCGACACCGAGAAGCTGATGTCCTCGCTGGAGGCGTCGCTGCAGAACATCTCGGAGTTGCGGGCGACGTTCGACCGCCTGGAAGAGGTCGCGCCCGACGACATCCACTCCGACATCACCACCATCAAGAACCTGATGGATACCGCCGCGGAAAACTCTGATGACCTGCTGGACAACCCGCTGGGGGCCGCGGCCACCATGGGCACCCAATTCATGTTGGCCATCCCCGCGATGCAGCGGTTCGAGTCATACACCCGCGAGAACTGCGACATCTCGCTCGTTTAGCCGCGCGGATACCTTCGCGGAGCACGATGGCGCGGGCTTCCTGCTGAAACGCCCGGCGGCCGGGCGATAGTAGGCTGTCTGCTTGTGTTGAAAGCGAGGGACGTCGAGGTGCGGGCGGGTGCAAACCTGCTGCTGCACCCCGTCTCCTTCCAAATCGCCAAAGGCGACAAAATCGGCCTGGTGGGCCGCAACGGCGCCGGGAAAACCACCTTGACGCGGATCCTGGCGGGGGAGAAGCTGCCCGCCGCCGGACGGGTCTACCGCGCCGGGAGAATCGGCTACCTGCCGCAAGATCCGCGCACCGGCGATTTGCACGAGCTCACCAAGAACCGCATCCTCTCCGCGCGTTCCCTCGACCAGATTTCGCTGCGCATGGAGCGGTATTCCAAGACGATGGCCGAGGCCGAGGGGGAAGAGCGCGAGCAGGCGATGAAGTCGTACGCCCGCGCCGAGGCCGAGCTTATCGCCGCCGGGGGATACGCCGCCGAGGCCGAGGCCGCCCGCATCGCCGCCAACCTCGGGCTGCCCGACCGGGT
>JAISTI010000130.1 GCA_031272685.1 Propionibacteriaceae bacterium
CCTCCCCGACATCGACCTCGACGTCGAATCCGCCCGCCGCCTGGAGGTATACGACATAATCTGGGGCGCGTTCGGCGCAGACCGGGTGGCCTGCGTGGCGATGGTGGAAACCTACCGGGTGCGGCACGCCATCCGCGACGCCGGGCAGGCGCTGTCGCTGCCGCCGGGCGAAATCGACGTGCTGGCCAAAGCATTCCCGCACATCAGCGCCCGCCATGCCCGCAAAGCGCTGGCAGAGCTGCCGGAATTCCGCCGATCCGGAATCAGCCCGGCCCGTTTCGACGCCCTGCTCGCCCTCGTCGAATCTCTCGACGCCCTCCCCCGGCATCTGGCCATGCACCCTTGCGGGGTTATCCTCTCCGATTCCACCCTCGCCGCGCGCACCCCGCTGCAGCCCAGCGGCGAAGGCTATTTGATGAGCCAATTCGACAAAGACGACGTCGAAGAGCTTGGCTTTCTAAAGCTCGACGTGCTCGGCGTGCGGATGCAGTCGGCCCTGGCCCACGCCGGCGCCGAAATCCAGCGGGTGACGGGTGCCAGCGCGGACATTGACTCCCTGGCCCCCTTCGACGACCCGCGGGTGTACGACATGATCGGCTCGTCCGACACCGTCGGCTGTTTCCAAATCGAATCCCCCGGCCAGCGCGAGCTGCTGGGGAAATTCGGCCCCCGGGATTTCGCCGACATCATCATCGACATCTCGCTGTTCCGGCCCGGCCCGGTGAAAGCCGACATGGTGGTGCCGTTCCTGAACGCCCGGCTGGGCTGGAAGCCCCCCGAATACCCGCACCCGCGGCTGAGGCCCATCCTGGAGCAAAGCTGCGGGGTGGTCGTCTTCCACGAGCAGATCATCCAAATCGTCGCCGCCGTCACCGGCTGCAGCCTCGCCGAGGGCGAGCAGGCCCGGCGCTCACTGGGCAAGCCCGGCTCCCCGCAGCTGGCCGCCACCCGCGAATGGTTCCACGCAGCCGGGCAGGCGAACGGCTTTCCCGCTCCGGCGCTGGAGCGGCTGTGGGGCACCCTGGAGAGCTTCGCCGCCTTCGGTTTCTGCAAGGCGCACGCCGCCGCCTTCGCGCTGCCCACTTACCAGTCGGCCTGGCTGAAGCGCTATTGGCCGGCCTTCTTCTATGCCGGGGCGCTCACCCACGATCCCGGCATGTATCCCAAACGGCTGCTGCTGCACGCCGCCCGGCGCGCCGGGGCCGGCATCCTCGGGGTGGACGTGAACCGCAGCGCGGCTGTCTACCAGGTGGAAGAATCGGAAAACGGCGGGCAGCCCCAATACGCGATCCGCGTCGCGCTGGCGGACATCGACGGCATCAGCGCCGCCGAAATCGGGCGCATCGCCGCCGGGCGGCCTTTTAGCTCCCTCACCGATTTCCACAAGCGCGCCCAGGTTTCGGCGCCGGTTTTGGAAAAGCTGGTGCGGGTGGGGGCCTTCGACTCGCTGTACGGGATCACGCCTGCCGGGCGTCTCGAAGCGGCCGGCGGGCCGGGCAGCCTGACTCGCCGGGATCTGCTGCTGGCGGCCCAAGATTTGATCCGGCTGGGGCAGGCTTCCCGGCAGATGGGGGCGGCGCAGCAAGAGCTGGAGTGGGCGGCGGCCTGCGACATCCAGCCGACGGGTTTGCCGGAGCTGACCGCGGCGGAGGTGGTGCGCTCCGAGTTGGAGATTCTCGGAATGGACGTCAGCCGCCATGTGCTGCAAGGCCGGCTGGCGGCGCTGGCGGAGCGCGGGGTGGTTTTCGCCAAAGACCTGCTGGCCGCCGGAGACGATCCGGCGCGGCGCAAAGACGTGCTGGTCGCCGGGGTGAAGGTGGCCACCCAGACCCCGCCGGTGCGTTCCGGCAAGCGGGTGGTCTTCCTCACCCTCGACGACTCCACCGGCTTGTCGGACGCCACTTTTTTCCATAACGCGCAGGAGCGCTGCGCGGCGACGGTCTTCCAGTCTTGGCAGTTGGTGGTGCGCGGCGAGATCCGCCGCACCGGCGCGAAAGGGGTTTCGGTGCGGGCTGAAGACTGCTGGGATTTGGACGAATTCTTGGCTGACGGCCCCCGCCCAGCCGCTACGGCGCCCAGGAAGCTGTGGCATTCCTCCACGGGGAGCGCCGGATGGTGATCCTGCACGCCGACCTCGACGCCTTTTACGCCGCGGTGGAGATGCGCCGGAATCCGGCGCTGCGCCATGTGCCGATGTGGGTGGGCGGCGGCCAGCGCGGGGTGGTGCTTTCGGCGAATTACGCCGCCCGCGGCTACGGGGTGGCCGGCGGCATGCCCGCATCCCAGGCCCGGCGGCTCTGCCCCGGCGGCGTCGCCGTCCGCCCAGACCACGAGGCCTATTCGCGGGTCTCGCAGGCGGTGGCCGAGATTTTCGCCGGCATCACCCCGTTCGTCCAAATGGCCTCCATCGACGAGGCGTACCTCGACATCACCGGCTGCGCCCGGCTTTTCGGCGCGCCGGAGGCGGTCGGCGAGCGGCTGCGCCGGCTCATCGCCGAGAGCGAGAGCCTGCCATGCTCGGTGGGGATCGGCCCGAACAAGCTCATCGCCAAGATGGCTTCGGCGGCGGCCAAACCGGACGGGCTGCTGCACATCCCCGAAGACGGGGTGCGGGCGTTTCTCACCCCGCTGCCGGTCGGTGCGCTCTTCGGGGTGGGGCCGAGCACCGCCGCCCGGCTGAACCAGCTCGGCATTGCCACCGTCGGGGAGCTGGCGGCGGTGCCCAAAGCCACCCTCGTGCGGGCGTTCGGCCCGAAAACCGGCCCGTGGCTGCTGGCCTT
>JAISTI010000238.1 GCA_031272685.1 Propionibacteriaceae bacterium
ATACTGGGTGGCCGAGCGCACCACGACCTCCGCCCCCATTTCCAAAGGACGTTGGAAGACGGGTGTGGCGAAAGTGTTGTCCACCACGGTGAGGGCCCCGGCCGCCTGGGCCAGCGCGCAAACTTGGGCGATGTCCGTCACCCGCAGCAGCGGGTTGGATGGGCTTTCCACGAACACCGCCGTAATATCCGGGCCGATGGCGCCGGGCAGCGCCGCGGCGTCGGTGAAGTCGAGCAGGCGCAACTGCAAATGGCCTTGCGCGGCGAGGGCGTCGAGTAGCCGCCAGGTGCCGCCGTAGCAGTCGTGCGGGGCGGCCACCACTGCCCCGGCAGGCACGCAAGCCGCCAGCACCGCCGTGATCGCACCCATGCCCGAGGCGGTGACGACGCCGCCCACCCCGCCTTCGAGGTCGGCGACCGCCTGCCCGAGCAAGTCGCGGGTGGGGTTCCCCGCCCGGGAGTAGTCGTAATCGGGAGTCTGCCCGAACTGCTGGAACGCGAAAGTGGTGGACAGGTGGATTGGGGGCACCACATCGCCCAGCGCCTCCTGGTTCACCCCCGCGCGGACTACCCTGGTGATCGGGTCGAGTTGCGTCACAACCGAAACACTACACTGCCCGCTATGACAGACTGGCAATACCTCGGGGAGTTCGCGAACGTCTCCCCAGAACGCGAACCCCTGGAAGTCACCTCGCCCATCGACGGGTCTTTGATAGGCAAAGTCCCTTGTGGCACACCCGACGACATCCGGGTGGCGGTGGGCCGGGCGCGCGCCGCGCAGCCAGGCTGGGCCGCCACCGGGCCGTGGCAGCGCGCCGACGTGCTGGCCCGCTTCGCGAAGCTGGTGTATGAGCGCCGCGAAGAGTTGCTCGACCTGGTGCACGCGGAAAACGGCAAATCCCGCATCCACGCTCTCGAAGAGCTGCTCGGCGTCATCCTCGACGCCGGCTATTACGCGGCCAACGCCCCCAAACACCTGAAGGCAAGCCGCCGCCGGGGAGCCATCCCGTTTCTGACCAGCACCCGGGTGCACTATCAGCCCAAGGGCGTCGTCGGGATGATCTGCCCGTGGAATTACCCGCTCACCCTCACCGCCTCCGACCTGCTCACCGCGTTGGCCGCCGGCAACGCCGTGGTACTCAAGCCGGATTCACTCACCCCGTTCACCGCGTTGTTCTCCGCCATGCTGCTGCGGGAAGCCGGCCTGCCGCCGGATGTGCTGCAAGTCGTCCCCGGACCGGGCAAAGAACTGGGCACGCCGCTCATCGAAGGCTGCGACCACCTGATGTTCACCGGCTCCGCCGCCACCGGCAAGAAGGTGGCGGCCCAATGCGCGGCGCTGTTGAAATCCTGCTCCGCCGAGCTGGGCGGGAAAAACCCGATGATCGTGCTGGACGACGCCGACGTCGAGCGGGCGGCCGACACCGCCATGACCGCCTGCTTCTCCACCGCCGGGCAGCTTTGCATCTCCATTGAGCGCGTCTACGTCCAAGAGCCGGTCTACGAGCGGTTCGCGCTGGCCCTCGTCGAACGCGCCAAGAAGCTCAAGCTGGGCGGCGGCGACGGCTGGGATGTCGATCTCGGCCCGCTGATCAGCAAAGCCCAGCTCGACAAAGTGTCCGGGCATGTGCGCGACGCGGTGAAGAAGGGCGCGAAGGTGCTCCTCGGCGGGCAGCCGCGCGAAGACCTCGGACCGCTGTTCTTCGAGCCCACCATTTTGGAAGGCGTGGACGAGCGGATGAAGGTTTACGCCGAAGAGACGTTCGGGCCGGTGGTCTCGCTTTACAAGTTTTCCGACGACGCGCAGGCCGTCCGGCTGGCAAACGACAGCGAATACGGGCTGAACGCGTCGGTCTTCAGCTCCGACACCGCCCGCGCGCGGCGAATCGCCAAGCAGTTGCGGGCCGGCTCGGTCAACATCAACGAAGGCTACGCCGCCACCTTCGGCTCTCCCGACGCGCCGATGGGCGGCATGGGCATCTCCGGGCTGGGCCGGCGCCACGGCCCCGAAGGGGTGCGCGGCTTCACCGAACCCCAGACGATTGCGGTGCAGCGGGCGCTGCCCATCGCCCCGCCGCCGGGCGTCTCCCGCGAGCTGTACGCCGAGCTGATGGCCTGGGCCACCCAATATCTGTACCTCAACCCGGCCCGGCTGCTGCGCGACTTCGGGGTGGCGGATGCCGCCCCGTCCGCGCTGCCGCGGCCGAAAAACCCGATGAGGGCGCGGCTGGAACTGCCCAAGTCGCTGTCGCAGTACACCCAGTCGGGCGTGCCGCTGGCCGGCTCCCGGGTGCTCATCACCGGCGGCGGTTCCGGAATGGGCCGGCTGATGGCGCTCGGCGCGGCGGCGCGCGGCGCGGCCGTCACCGTATGGGATTTGACTGCCGAACGCGCCCAGGCGGTCGCCGAAGAGATTGCGGCCCGCGGCGGGCAAAGCCAGTGGTCGGCGCTGGACGTCACCGACACCGAAGCTGTCGAGCGGCAGGCCGCGCAAACCGGCGAAATCGACATCATCATCCACTCCGCCGGGGTGGTCGGCGGCCGCGCCCTTACCGAAGAGCCGGTGTCCGCCGTCAACCGCACCATCGACGTGAACCTGAAATCGCTGTTCTGGGTGACGAAGGCCTTCCTACCGGGGATGGTCGCGCGCGACCGCGGTTTCGTCGTCACCATGGCCAGCGCCTCCGGGCTGCTCGCCGGGGCGAAGATGTCCGACTACGCGGCCTCCAAGTTCGGCGCCATCGGCTTCAGCGAGGCGCTGCGCAACGACATGCGGGTGGCAGGTGCGCGTGTCGGCTCGCTGGTGGCCGCCCCGTTCTATGTGAAGACCGGCATGTTCGAGGGGGTGCAGTCCAAAGTGCCGCTGCTGCTGCCGCTGCTGGAGCCCGAGGCGGTGGCCGAGGCGGTGCTCGCGGGCATTGAGAAGGGCAAACGTCGCATCATCATGCCGTGGTTCGTCCACACCATCACCTTGCTGCGGCTGCTGCCGGCCGGGATGCTCGACTACATCGCCGACTTCTTCGGCATCAACGCCTCCATGTCGGACTTCTCCGGCCGCGCCGGCGACCGCGTCTGATTCGCAAGCCGCGTCGGCGGACTGCGACGGCTGCGCTGGGCGGCGCGTCTAAGCTGGGGGTATGGAGCATGATCTGGTCTTGGTGGTGGATTTCGGGGCGCAATACGCGCAGTTGATCGCGCGGCGGGTGCGCGAGGCGCGGGTCTACTCCGAGATTGTCCCGCACACCATGCCGGCCGCTGAAATGCTGGCCAAGGGGCCCAAGGCCATCATCCTCTCCGGCGGACCCTCGTCGGTGTACGAAGAAGGCGCGCCGCAGCTGGAGCGGGAGCTGCTGGAGGGCGACGCGGCCGTCTTCGGAATCTGCTACGGCTTCATGGCGATGGCGCAGGCGCTCGGCGGCGAGGTGGCCAAGACCGGGCAGCGCGAATTCGGCCGCACCGAGGTGTCGGTGCTCTCCCCCGGCCGGCTGCTGGCCGGGCTTCCGGACACCCTCACATCCTGGATGTCGCACGGCGACGAGGTGGTGAAAGCCCCGGAAGGCTTCACCCTCAGCGCGAAATCCCCCAGGGCGGCGGTGGCGGCCTTCGAGCATCCGCGGCGCCGCCTGGCCGGGGTGCAATGGCATCCCGAGGTGCTGCACTCCGAGCACGGCCAGCGGGTGCTGGAGCATTTCCTTTACGACATCGCCGGCTGCGCCCCCACCTGGACCAGCGCCTCCATCGTGGACGAGCAGGTGGCCAAAATCCGCGCGCAGGTGGGTGGCGGCCGGGCAATCTGCGGGCTTTCCGGCGGAGTGGATTCGGCGGTCGCCGCCGCGCTGGTGCAGCGCGCCATCGGCGAGCGGCTCACTTGCGTCTTCGTCGACCACGGGCTGATCCGCCTGGGCGAGCGCGAGCAGGTGGAGCGCGATTTCGTGGCCGCCACCGGCGCGAAACTGGTGGTGGTGGACGCCGCCGAGACTTTCTTGGGCCACCTCGCCGGGGTGAGCGATCCCGAGCAGAAGCGCAAAATCATCGGCCGGGAGTTCATCCGCGCCTTCGAGCAGGCCGCCCGCGACATCGCCGGCAGCGAGGCGGTCGGCTTCCTGGTGCAGGGCACCCTCTACCCGGACGTGGTGGAATCCGGCGGCGGCGAGGGGGCGGCGAACATCAAGAGCCACCACAATGTCGGCGGGCTGCCCGACGATCTGCAGTTCGAGCTGGTGGAACCGCTGCGCACCCTGTTCAAAGACGAGGTGCGCCAGGTGGGCCGCGAGCTGGGCCTGCCGGAGGCGATAGTCGGGCGGCACCCCTTCCCCGGCCCCGGCTTGGGCATCCGCATCGTGGGCGCGGTGGACGCCGAGCGGCTGCGCATCCTGCGGGCCGCCGACGCGATCGTCCGCGAAGAAACCACCAAGGCCGGGCTGGACGGCGCCATTTGGCAATTCCCGGTGGTGCTGCTGGCCGACGTGCGCTCGGTGGGGGTGCAGGGCGACGGCCGCACCTACGGCCACCCGATCGTGCTGCGGCCGGTGACCAGCGAAGACGCCATGACGGCCGACTGGGGCCGGCTGCCCTACGAGGTGCTGGAGCGGATGAGCACCCGAATCACCAACGAGGTGCCCGAAGTGAACCGGGTGGTGCTGGACGTCACCAGCAAACCGCCCGGCACCCACGAGTGGGAGTAGCGGCCCGCGTCAGGCCCGCGCGCGGCGGCGGTACCACCACCACAGCAGCGCGGAAAGCACCGTGAACCCCAGCGAGGTGAGCATCAGTACCGGCATGGCGACAGCCACCGTCGGCGCGATTATGCCGACGATAAGGGCGTTTGTTATCAGCGAGACGAAAGACTGCACGCTGGAGGCCGCGCCGCGGTATTTCGGGTAAAGCTCCAGCATGGCGAGGGTCTGGATGGGAAAGACCAGCGAAATGCCGAAGGTGTAGACGGGCATCGGCAGCACAATCCAGGGCAGCCCCGCCGTGGCCGGGATGAACGCGAAAACCACCAGCAGCGCCGCTCCGGAGAGGGCCAGGGTGTAGCCGATGGCGGCCAGCCGCCACCGATACCGCTGGGCGTTGAAATGCGAGGTGGCCCACGAGCCGAGAATCATGCCGCCGAACAGCGGCACGAACAGCACCCAGTAATCCGTCTCCCCCAAACCCAGCAGGTTGACGATGAACAGCGGGGCGGAGCTGATCAGCACGAACTGGCCGCCGAAGTGCACCGCGCCGATGACGGCCAGCAACCGCCCGGTGGGGTTCTGCCACACTTTCCACAGCGAGCGGAAAATGAAGCGCACGTCGAAGCGGGTGCGCGATTCCGGCGGGAGGGTTTCCGGCGAGCCGAACAGCACCAGCAGCAGCAGGACGGCCGCGAAAATCACCAAGAACCAGAAGATGCCGCGCCAGCCGTCCCAGCCCAGCAGATAGCCGCCGAGGATGGGGGCGATGGCGGGGGCCAGGCCGAAAATCATGGCGATCTGCGCCATCACCCGTTGCGCCTGGGCGCCCTCGAAGACGTCGGGCACCATCGCGCGCGAGACGATTTGGCCCGCCCCGGCGGTGACGCCCTGCAGAGCGCGGGCCACCAGCAGCACCGGCAGGCTGGGAGCCAGGGCCGCCAGCAGCGAGGCCAGCCCAAAACCGGTGACGCCGACGATGACGACGGGTTTGCGCCCGAAAGCGTCGGAGAGCGGGCCGTGGAAGGCACTCACCAGCGCGAAGGAGAGCAGGTAGACGCTGACTGTCTGCTGCAGCGCCACCGAGCCGACGTGCCACTGCGCGTCCATGCGGGTGAAGGCGGGGAACACCGCGTCGATGGCGAACGGGCCAAAACTGCCCAAACCCGCCAAAACCACCAGGAACAGCCACTTGGACCGGATAACTACCTTCGCCACGGACACCTCTTTCAATTCCATCCCCCCTCAGGGCCCGGGACGCGCGTACTCGGTGGAGTATAGACCACCAGCCAGTGGCGGGCGGCTCAGTAGCGGTAGCTGTCCGCCTTGTAAGGCCCGGCCACCGGCACGCCGAGGTATTGGGCCTGTTTGGCGGTGAGGACCGTCAGGCCGGCGCCGAGGGCGGGCAGGTGCAGCCGGGCTACTTCTTCGTCCAGCTCTTTGGGCAGCACATGCACCCCCAGCTCGAACTCTTGCGTGAACAGCGCGATCTGCGCCAGCACCTGGTTGGTGAAGGAGTTGCTCATCACGA
>JAISTI010000017.1 GCA_031272685.1 Propionibacteriaceae bacterium
AAACCTGATGGCGTACCTGGGGCAGAACAAAGGCACGGAAAAGGAAATCACTTTCTTCGAAGCCGTGCTTATCGCCCTGACGAAAATCTTGCGCGAGCGGCCCACCTTGAACCGCTACATCATCGGCCGGCGGCTCTACCAGCGCCACGACGTCGAGCTTTCGTTCATCGCCCGGCGCGAATACAAGCTCGAAAGCACCGAGACGAACGTCTATGTGAAAGTCAAAGACGAAGACTCAGTCGAGACGCTGCTGGCGAAAATCCGCGGCGAAATCAAGACGGCGAAATCCGGGGAAGAGAAAGAAGACGACAATCTCATCGCCTTGTTCCTGCGGCTGCCGCGCGGGGTGCTGCGGGTGGCGCTGAAAGCCCTGGAAATGTGGGATTTCTACTTCGACACCCCCGGTTTCCTGCGCGGCGTCGACCCGCTGCGCTGCAGCGCTTATGTGGCCAACCTCGGCAGCGTCGGCATGGGGGCCTGCTACCACCACCTGTTCGAGTGGGGCACCTGCTCGCTGTTCGTGACCGTCGGGCAGGTCAAACCCACCGTCTGCGTAGGAGAAGACGGCCAGCCGGCGGTGCGGCGCATGGTGGACATCATGATCGCCCTGGACGAGCGAATTGCGGATGGCTACTATGACGCCCGGGCCCTGGAATCTTTCGCGACATTCTTCAGCGACCCGGCACAGTTGGAGGAGCTATGACCCTGCTTGATGAGCGCCCCTGGACGCGCTTCTACCCCGACATCTCCGAGGCGGTAGACGTCCCGGACAAGACGATGTACGAGCTGCTGGCCAACACCGCAGCCACCTACCCGGACAAGACCGCGTTGGTGTACCTGGGCCGGCGCATCTCCTTCAAGGCGCTGCTGCGGGAAATCGACCGCTGCGCCGCCGCGCTGGCCGGGCAAGGCCTCCGAGCTGGGGATTCCGTGCTGCTCTCCATGCCGAACGTGCCGAACACCATCATCCTTTTCTACGCGGTGAACCGGCTGGGGGCGCGGGCGGTTATGACCCACCCGCTCAGCTCCCCCACCGAGCTGCGCCACTACCTCAACACCGCCAACGCGCGCTGGGCCGTCACCCTCGACATGTTCTACTGGCGGCTGGCCGAAATCCTGCCGGACACCCTTTGCGAGAAGGTGCTGATCGCGAAGGTTTCCGATTACCTGACCAACCCGAAGAAGATCGGTTTCCAGGTGACGAAAGGCCGCAAAGTCAACCCGGTGCCGCATGACGACCCGAAACTGATTCGCTGGCGCGATTTGATGCGCGGCGCGAAACCCGCCTCCGGCTACGAACGGGCCATCCAACCCGCTGACGGGGCGGTGGTGCTGTTCAGCGGCGGCACCACCGACATGCCCAAAGGCATCGAGCTTTCCAGTGCGGCTTTCAACGCGCTCGCCGTCTCAATGCAGGCAATCACCGGGCTAACACAAGGGCATACGGTGCTCACCATCCTGCCGGTCTTTCACGGTTTCGGGCTCGGCCTGTGCGTGCACACCACCCTGACCGCCGGAGCCTGCCCGATTCTCGTGCCGGAATTCAGCGCCCGCATCTACATCGACAACCTACTGAAATACCAGCCGTCCTTCATCGCCGGGGTGCCCACGCTCTTCCAGGCGCTGCTCGCACATCCGAAATTCAAGAAGGTGGATTTTTCCAAACTGCAAGGCGCGTACTCCGGCGGGGATTCCCTCACCCCAGATCTCAAGCACCGCTTCGACACCGCCATCAAAGAACTGGGAGGCCAGGTTGAGGTGTTGGAGGGCTACGGGCTGACGGAATGCGTCACCGCCTGCGCCCTCTCCCCCGCCGCTCACTACCGCGAGAACGCCGTCGGCGTCCCCATCCCCGGCATCCTTATGAAAATCGCCGACCCGGTCTCCGGCGCCCCGCTGCCGCCCGGCGCCGACGGCGAGATTTGCGTGACCGGCCCGACGCTGATGAACGGATACGTGAACGACCCGGAGGCCACCGCGCAAACCCTGCGCCGCCACGACGACGGCCTCACCTGGCTGCACACCGGCGACATCGGCATGATGGACGAAGACGGCTACCTGTACTTCCGCGGCCGCCAGAAGCGCATCATCAAAGTTTCCGGCGTTTCGGTCTACCCGGCGCAGATCGAGCAAGTCCTGGAAGCCAGCCCGCTGGTGCGCCGCGCCTGCGCCATCGGCACCCCTGACGAATACCAGATGGCCTCGGTGAAAGCCTTCATCATCCTCGCCGACGGCGTGGCCGCCGACGACACCACCGCCGACGAGCTGCGCAAGCATTGCGCCAAGCATCTGATCAAATGGGCGGTGCCGCGCGCCTTCGCCTTCCGCGACGAGTTGCCCACCACCCTCGTCGGCAAAGTGGCCTACACCGAGCTTGAGAAGGAAGAACAGCCGCAATCCGAGTGAGTCGGGCGGACAGGATTTGAACCTGCGACCCCTTGACCCCCAGTCAAGTGCGCTACCAAGCTGCGCCACCGCCCGGTGAAACCAGCGGGGGTTACTCTACTACGGTTTGGAAGCCTTGCGCTTCTCCCGGGGGCGGATTTCGACCTTGACCGGGGTGCCGGCGAAGCCGAACTCCTCGCGCAGCTTGCGCTCGATGAAACGGATGTACTGGGCGTCCATCATGGCGGTGGTGAACACCGCGAAAGTGGGCGGGCAGTTCGCCGCCTGGGTGCCGAAAAGGATTCGCGGCTGCTTCCCGCCGCGCACCGGATGCGGGGTGGCGGCGCTGAGGCGGCCGAGGAAGGAGTTGAGCTGGCCGGTGGTGACCCGCGTCTCCCAGCCTGTCAGAGACGTCTCGATGGCCTGGGCGAGCTTGTCCACGTTGCGGCCGGTGCGGGCGGAGATGTTCGCCGACGGGGCCCAGCCGAAGGCCCGGATGTCCTGCTCGATCTCCCGCTCCAGGTAGCGGCGGCGCTCCTCGTCGGTCAAATCCCACTTGTTGTAGGCGATGACGAGCGCGCGACCGGCGTCCACCACCGAGTTCA
>JAISTI010000070.1 GCA_031272685.1 Propionibacteriaceae bacterium
GGCCAGCAGGAGATCGACCTGCGTTACGCCGACGCCCTCACCATGGCCGACAACATCATGAGCTTCAAGGTCGTCATCAAAGAGGTGGCCACCTCGAAAAACCTGTTCGCCTCGTTCATGCCCAAGCCGCTCTCTGATTCGCCCGGCTCCGGGATGCACACCCATATGTCGCTTTTCGAGGGCGACGCGAACGCCTTCTACGACGCCTCCGCCGAATACCACCTTTCCAAGGTGGCCCGGCATTTCATCGCCGGCATCCTGGTGCACGCCGCCGAAATCTCCGCGGTGACGAACCCGTGGGTGAACTCGTACAAGCGGCTGGTCTCCGGCGGCGAGGCGCCCAGCTACATCTGCTGGGGCCAGAACAACCGCTCGGCGCTGGTGCGGGTGCCGATGTTCAAGCCCAACAAGGGCGCCTCGGCGCGCATCGAGCTGCGCTCGATTGATTCGGCGGCGAACCCGTATCTCGCCTACGCGGTGGTGCTGGCCGCCGGGCTGAAGGGCATCGAATCCGAATATGAGCTGCCCGAGGGCGCCGAAGACGATGTCTGGGCGCTGACAGACCGGCAGCGGCAGGCGCTGGGTATCAAGCCGCTGCCGAAATCGTTGGGCAACGCCATCGACGCGCTGGAAGAATCGCAGCTCGTCACCGAGACCCTCGGCGAGCACGTCTTCGAATTCTTCCTGCGCAATAAGAAGGCCGAATACGAGGAATACCGCTCGAATGTCTCCGAGTGGGAGCTGAACAAGTTCCTGCTGTCGCTGTAGCGCGGCGGCTCGGCCTGCCCGCGCCAACTCCTATTCTGTCCGGCCCCAGTTTGGTAGTATCGCCAAGCGTGAAGACTTACGGTGTGGTGCTGGGCGGCGGCGTCGGCGCCCGGCTCGGGCTGAGCGTGCCCAAGCAAATGGTGAAAGTCGCCGGGAAGACGATTCTGGAGCACACCGTCGGCATCCTGAACGACTCGCCCGAAATCGACGAGGTGATTGTGATGATCGCCCCCGGTTGGGCCGAACGGGTGGCCACTGTGCTGGGCGAGCGTTACAAGAAACTCTCGCTGATCCTCGAAGGCGGCGCCACCCGCAACGAGACCACCCGGCGGGTGCTGGACGTGCTGGGCGACACCGAGTGCAAAGTGATCCTCCACGACGCGGTGCGGCCGCTGGTGGACGAGCGCATCATCTTGGAGTGCGCGAAAGCCCTGGATTCGTACGGGGCGGTGGACGTGGTCATCCCCTCGGCCGACACCATCGTCACCGTCGACGACGACGACTTCATCACCTCCATCCCGAACCGCTCCCGGCTGCGCCGTGGCCAGACACCGCAGGCGTTCCGGCTGTCGGTGCTGCGCAGCGCCTACGACAAGGCCATCGAAGACCCGTATTTCTACGCCTCCGACGACTGCGGCGTGGTGTTGAAATACCGGCCGGACGTGAAAATCAAGTGCGTGCTCGGCTCCGAGCACAACATCAAAGTGACCTACGCGGTCGATCTGTTCATCGCCGACAAGCTCTTCCAGCTTGCCTCCCAGGACGCCCTGGAGAAGTCGGCGAAGCAGCTTGCCGAGGAGATGGGCGGAAAGACCATCGTCATCTTCGGCGGCAGCTATGGCATCGGCGCGGAAATCGCCCGGGTGGCCAGGGAGATCGGCATGAACGTGGTGGCGCATGGGCGTTCCACCACCGGTGTGCACGTGCAGGACGAGGCCGCCATCTGCCAGTCGCTGGCGGAGGCGGAGGCTGAGCACGGGCGTATCGACGCGGTGGTGCTCACCGCCGGCGTGCTGCGCATGGGCCAGTTGGCCGAGGCCGACGAGGCGACGGTGATGGAGTCCGTCACCGTCAACTACATCGCCCCGGTGAACGTGGCGCGGGCGGCATACCAGTATCTGAAGAAGACCGCCGGCCATCTGCTGTTCTTCACCTCGTCTTCGTACACCCGCGGCCGGGAAAACTACGCGTTGTACTCGTCTTCCAAGGCGGCGGTGGTGAACCTCACCCAAGCCCTCAGCGAAGAGTGGGCGCCCGACAACATCCACGTCAACGTGATCAACCCAGAGCGCACCCGCACCCCGATGCGCACCCAGGCTTTCGGCGACGAGCCGGTAGATTCACTGCTCCCGGCCGAGACGGTCGCCAAAGCGTCCTTGAGCATCCTCGCCTCCGAATCCACCGGCTTGGTGATCGACGTCCGCCGCGAGCAATTCGAAACTGACGCGAACTGAGCGCTGACGGGGCCGGCTATCAGCGCAGGAGGGCCCGGGCTTCTTCCAGGAAGCGGTCGGCGTAGGTTTCGTCGGGGATGTCGCCCAGGTAGTAGGTTTTCAGCTCGGCGCGGGTGGGGGCGAGCGGATCGGCGGAAAGCAGGTCGTCGAGCACCTGGGGCAGGTTCGGGATCTCTTTGCCGGCGCAGTCGATGAGGTAGGCGGCTTTGGCCACCGGGAACTCGTCGGCGAATCCCGCTATCGGGCGGTTGACGGCCGTCATCGCATAGGGCTTGCCGGAAAACAGGTAGTCGTTCACCACCGAGGACACGTCGGAGACCAGCGCGTCGGAATGGTTGAAGCAGTCGAAAACCGACCAGATTGTCTCAGCCACCTCGCCGAAGACGTGCTCACGCCCGCTGGCTTTCCGGTCTTGTTCCAACACAGCGGCGATCTCGGCGGCCGCCGCGCGGTCGCGCTCGTTCTTGGAGGTGAACGGGTGCGGCCGGAAGATGACGTGGCAGCCGCGCTCCAACAAGCCCCGAACGATTTCCAGGCCGTGTGGCAGCGAGCAGTAGTCGGCGTCCTGGTGGAAGCCCGACCAGGTGGGCGTGTAGAGCACCCGCGGGTTCGCGATCGCGGAAATCGGCCCGGCGGCGTGTTGCACGTCTTCGACCTGCGGGCGGCCGACGATGCGGAAATACTCCGGCGGCACCCAGATGCCGTTATCGGCGAAGCGGTCGATGGCGGCCTGCCCGGCCACGAAGTTGTAGTCGTAGATGCGGAACATCGGGGTGAACGAGCCGGTCTTGTCGGAATCGCCGTGGTTGAGCTGGATGTGCTTCAGGTGGTGGTAGTGGATCATGTGGTCGTTGCGGATGGCGGTGTTCACATAGAAAACGGCCTTCAGCGATTTGCAGATCACCGGCCCCAGCTCGTCCAGCGCGTCACGCAGCAGCACCGGCTTGGCGGTCAGACCTTTGATGTCCTCGAAGTTGAAACGGTCGCGCACCACGATGAAATACGGCTCGCCAATCCGGTCGAGGTACGGCAGCCACATCTTCACCTGGTAGGCGCTCAGCCGGGGAGCGTGCCAGTGGAACACGAACTTGGGGGCGAGTTCTTTCAGCAGTTTCGGTAGCGCCCGCTCGAACTGGGCCTTCTTCAACTGGTACAGGCCCACCCGCACTCCCATGACGAGCAGATAGCCGACCGCGACGGCGATCAGCGCCTGGGTGAACATTTCCAACAAGAAGTACGGGCCGAGGGCGGCCGCAAGAGTGGCGTGCTGGCCATTATCGAGTTCGTAGAGCAGGTTACTTTCCCACGGGTACAGCAGCAGCTGCGCGATGGCGGCGGTGTGCAGCCAGTACACCGCGTTCGACCGCCCGCGCGGCGGCAGCGAGTACTCCCAGCCGGGGATGTTGGCCGCAAAAGGCAGCACCGTGGCGAGTTTGGCGTACACCGGCTCGGCGGCGACGGAAGCCACCAGCACCCAGGCGAGGATTGGGATGGCGGGCCAGGAGAGTTGCCTGCCCATGGTGGTAGTCAGGGCGGCGACCATCGCGGCCATCAGCCGCACGGCCGCGAACTGGCCGGTGAGCTGCGGCCGGTAGCCGTCTTGGTTCGGAATCAGCGAGAGTGCCACGCTGGCCGCCAGCGAAAGCAAGGTGAGGCCGATCATGACGCCATCGCCGATGATCAGCAGATCTTCGCTGTATACCCAACCGGTATAGGGCAGCAGCAGCCACAGCGGGATGCCGACGATCATCGGCAGCTTCAGGGCGAAGCCGGGAATCTGGGCTTTGACAAGCAGGCGCGCCCACGGCACCGAAGACCCGAGCATCGCAGCCATGACGTGTCCCTTCGAAAGCGGTGAGCACATTTTATCCCCGCTTGGCGGCCCAGCGCCGATGGAACCAATAACATGGCATCGTGTTGACGCAGCGGGCCGGGCGCGAATGGGCGCGCGCGCTGAACCTGCTGGTGTCGTTGGCCTTTGCCCTGCTGGGCGGATTGTTCTTGGCCGCCCACCCCGATTGGCTGGCCGCCGGCATCGTGCTGGCGCTGCTCGCCGGGGCGGTTCTCGACGCGCTGCTGGCCCGGATTTCCCGGCCCGGCCTGTCAGCGCAGCAGCTTCCCGGTTTTCGGGTTGCCTGGTATTTCGGCCATCCGCCGTTCGCCCCCGGACGGCTGCTGGCGCTGCTCGGGCTGATGGCGGCGATGTGCGGGCTGCCGGAATGGGTGTTCTACACCTGCGGGCTGCTGGGGCTGGCATATGGCCTAGTGGCAGCGGCAATGCTGGTGGCCGAGCGCCGCACTGGCCGCACCGCGGGGCGGGTTGTTGCCGCGCTGGGGGAATACCAGCCGCGCTGCTATCTGTACTATTCCGACACCCTGGCGGGCGGCTACCAGCTCGCCATGTGGCTGCCCTATTTCGAACGCGCCGGGCTCCGATACGCGCTGCTGCTGCGCGACGCCAGTTTCGCCGCGCAGGCGCGCCAGCTCACCGGCGCGCCGATTGTGCTGGCCCGCTGGATGAAGTCTGTCGAGCAGGCGCTGGTGCCCTCGGTTGGGGCCGTCTTCTATGTGAACAACGAGGCCCGCAACGCCGAATGCGTGCGCTTCCCCCGCGTCACCCACGTTCACCTCGGCCACGGCGATTCCGACAAGTCGGCGTCCTTCCAGCCGTTCACCGCGATGTTCGACCAGATTTTCGTGGCCGGGCAGGCCGCCATCGACCGCTACGGCGAACACGGCGTCGAGATTCCGCGCGCGAAGTTCACCATCGTCTCCCGCCCGCAATTGGAACGGCTCAGCACCGAGCCCGGCCCGCGACCGCCGGTGGTGCTCTACGCGCCCACCTGGCAGGGCGGGCTGGACGATATGCGGCTCAGTTCGCTGCCGTTCGGGGAAGAACTCGTGCGCGCGCTGCTGGAGTTGGGCGCACGCGTCGTCTTCCGGCCGCACCCCTACTCGCTGCGCGGCGGGGAGCCGCTGGCGCAGGTGCGCCGCGTCGACGCCCTGCTGCGTGGCCGGGGTGAGACCAGCGCCGACACCCGCGAAGCCGACTTGTTCGAGCTGATGAACCGCTCCAGCGCCTTGGTGGCGGACGTGTCCAGCCTCGCCTCCGACTACCTGTACACCGGCAAGCCGCTGGCAATCGTGAAAACCGGGCCGGAAAACCCGCCCATCATGGAAACCGCCTACGTGCTGGAACCCGGCCACCTGCGCGCGCCGCTGGAGTTGCTGCTCGGCGACGACCCGCTGCGCGAAACCCGGCTGGCCAAACGCGGCTATTTCCTCGGAGATATCGACGAAGCCGACCCGGCGGCCCCCTTCATCGCCGCGCTGCGGGCCGCCACCGAGGGGAAAGCAGCTAACATGGGGCGAACCGGATAGAACGGAGGTGCCGATGGCGAGCCCAAAGCGAATTCTGATGCGCGCCGGGAAGGCTCCCCACGAAGTGCTCAGCCCGGAGGCGTCGCTGGCGTACCGGCAGGTCGGCGTCTTCGCCACCAACCTGGGCAACATGGCTTTCGCCACCGCCGTCTACCGGCATCTGAAAGTGCCGGGCACGGAAATCCGCACCGACGGAATGACGCTGCAATACCCCGGGGTCACCGACGCCGACTGCGCCCGAATCAACGAGAAATACGACGCGCTGGTGCTGCCGCTGGCGAACGCTTTCCGGGGCACGGCGGTGGATTTTCTGAACAACCTCGCTGACGTCATCGAGCGGCTCACCATCCCGGTGGTGGTGGTCGGGGTGGGCGGCCAAGCCCGCGGCGACACCATCGACAATGTCCGCGACGACGTGGCCGAGGCCACCACCCGGTTCGTGAAAGCCGTGCTGGAACGCAGCGAGTCAATCGGTGTGCGCGGCGAAGCAACTTACGACTTCCTGCGTTCGCTCGGCTTTGGGGAAGACCGCGTCGACGTGGTCGGCTGCCCATCCATGTTCGATTACGACCATGCCGGGCATGTCGAAAAGCCCGACTCGCTGAGCGCCGAATCGCCGATGGCGATAAACATCTCCCCGTATGTGCCCGGCGCTCCCGAGTATCTGCGCTGGTGCATGGAGCGCTACCCGAATTTGATGTATATGCCACAGCGGGACGCCGAATTGCGGCTGCTGCTGTGGGGAGAGCCGATCAGCCAATCCGCATTCCGCGACGGCATGCCGGTCACCGCCGACGACCCGCTGGTGCGGCAGGGGCGGATGCGCATGTGCGTAGATCTGTCCACCTGGAGCCAATACCTCGCCAAGCGGCAATTCTCCTTCGGCACCCGCATCCACGGAACCATCGTGGCGCTGCACTCCGGCATCCCGGCCTTCCTACTGGCGCACGATTCCCGCACTGCCGAGCTGGCCGAATACCATCACATCCCGCATTTGCGGGTGCGGCGGGTCAAGCAAGTGGGGGCGCTGAAGCTGTTCGAGCAGGCCGACTACACCGAATACAACCAGCTTTGGCCGCAGCACCGCGAGGTTTACGCCCGCTTCCTGGAGCGCAACGGCTTGGCCCACGGGCTCGACCCGGCAAACCGCGACGCCGAATACGAGGCGATGCTCAAGGCGGTGGAGTTCCCACCGCCGGTGGCGCCGCTGGGTGCCGACCCGTCCCAGCTATACTCCCGGCTGAACTGGCTCTGGCAAGGCTCCAAAGCCGACCTGCTGCGCCCCGGAAACTATCGCCCCGAAGAGCGCGCCGGCACCGAGTTCCCGGCCAAGCGCCCGCTGCCCGGCCAGGTGCGCCAGCTGCAAAAACGGGTGCACGAGCACGAGTTGATTTTGCAGAATCGCTGGTGGCCGAAGCTGCTGCGCCGGATGCGGGCGAAGTTCCTCAAAGACCAGTAAAGACTAGTCGAGGATTTCAGTGGCCCGGATGATCTCCGAGCCGGAGTTGATGAGCATGTAGGCGCGGCCCTGCTCGTCGAACTTGATGCCTTCGCACTCGCGCTTGGAATCCAGCACGGTGTATTCCATGTCTGTTTTCTTCAGCTCGCCGGCCAGCGCCTTGTCCAGCGGCAGCGAATAGAAGGCGTCGTCGGAGACGAGGTAGAGCCGGTTAAGCGCGCGGTTGACGCCCAATCCTTGATCGAGGGTGCCGGGGCGGTGTTTGATGGTTTGCGGCAGCGCCCGCACCGTCACCTTCTTGCCCTTGATTTGGCCAACAAAGATTTTCACCGAGCCCGAAGAGGTGCCCGGCGAGGGGCTGACCTGCACCTGGTCGAAGTAGAAATTGCCTTCGGAATCCCAATCGAGGTTAAAGACGCCTTTGGCCTTCACCACCCGCTTGCCCCCCACGTTGAACATGCCGAACACCCAGGTGTTCTTCACTTTCAGAGTGGCGATGTCGATTTCCTGCAGCTGCATGTTGTCGGTGCCGGCCTTGTAGCTCCAGGTGAACAGCGAGTCGCGGACGGGGTTGTAGCTGAGCCCCTGCCCGTGGCCGGCGTTGAACACCGGGCCTTTCTTGATAGCCGCCTTCACCTTCTTCTCGGTGGCGTTCATGGAGCCGCCCTTGCCCATTTTGGTGACGGTCAGGCGCAGCTCTTTCATGTTCGTCCCGGCCTTGTCGACGCCGGCGGCTTTCAGCGCCGCGGTGTCGTAGCGGGTGATCCAGGCCTGCGAGTCGGAGTGGCCGCGCACCGTGGAGAGCACGTACAGGTAGTCTCCGGCGAACGCGAAGGACTGGGTGTCGGACCAGTCTCCGGCCTTCTTGTAGGTGATGGGCAGGAAGAACTGCGTCTTGAAGGTGTAGTTGGCGTTGCCCTTCTTGGTCTTGATGGTGTTCGGCTTCGTCTCGTACGAATTCGTCTTGGTGTACAGGGCCGAACGGGAGTATTTCGGGGTCTTTACCAGGGCGGGCGCGTTCGAGTTGTTGAGCTCGTTCCACTCCGGCCAGGGCTCCAGCGCGTTCTTTTGGGTGTAGGTGCCCGCGTGGGCGGGTGTGATGCTGAGGGCGGGCAGGGCCAGGGCCATCGCCAGCGCGATCGCGGTGAGCGCGTACTTCTTCACAGGAGGATCCTTTCGGGTTTGCGCGCCAGGCCCTCCCCGTCGAGCCCGGCGTTCACCGCACAAGTGTAGGGGAGACGGCCAAATCCGGCTGGGTTTTGCGAAAAGCCTTTCACCGCTGGGCGCGGGTTTCGTACAGCATGTAGGCGCTGGCGAGGGCGAGGGTGGCGGTGACGATGGCGGCGATGGCGGCGTAGCTGGCCATGGCCGCCTCGTGGTAGCCGGCGAAGGTGAGCACGGAGAAGAAGATTCCGGTCATCACCGCGTTGCCCACGGCGGTGGAGACCCGCTCGGTCATGGATTTCACTCCGCCGGCGGTGCCGGCCATCGCCAGCGGCACATCCGCCATGGCCAGGGTCTGGTTGGCGGAGACGAACATTCCCTGCCCGGCGCCGTAGAAGGCGAGCGTCAGCAGCATCCACCACGGGCTGATGCCGTACGCCATTTCCAGCCACACCGCGAGGCAGGTGGTGACGGCTCCGAGAACCACGAAAGCCAGAGCGGTGGCGATGAGCTTGTTGCGGTAGCGCAGGATGCGCTTGCCGGCCCACATGGCGGCAAGGCAGCTCAGCACCGCGTCGGGCAGGCCGATCAGGGAAGAATGCAGCGCCGTCCAGCCCAGCCCGTCCTGCAAGAACATGGCGACGATCACGAAGATGGAAGTGACGCCGAGGAAGTCCATGGCGGAGATGACGCTCTGGTGGGCGAAAGACTTCAGCCGCAGCAGGCTCAGATCCACCATCGGCTCGCGGCCGGCCTTGCCGTAGCGCCATTCCCAGAGCAGCCACAGCGCGGCGAACACCGGAGCGCCCGCCAGAATCCAGAATCGCGTAGTGGGGGCGTCCACCAGCATGAACGGCAGCATCACCGCGACCACCGCCCCGGTCAGCAGCAGTGCGCCGAGTGGGTCGAGGTCGACGCGGAAAAAGTGGGCTTCGCCGGAGCGGAAGTGCGCGCGCTCGCGCTCGAAAGGAAACCAGCGCAGGGCGAGCAGGCAGCCGCACAGCCCGATCGGGCAGTTCAAGATGAACGGCATCCGCCAGCCGATCTCCGAGCCGAGCCAGTTGATCAGCAGGCCGGTGGCGAGCGGCCCGACGGCCACCGAGGCGGCCACCACCATCCCGTTCAGCGAATACGCCCGCGCCCGGCCTTGCCCAGAGAAGTATTGCTGGATCATGCCGACGCTCTGCGGGCCTTGCATGCCGGCGCCGATGCCCTGGAACACCCGGAAGACGTTCAGCGCGAAGGCGGAAGTGGCCAGCCCGCAGGCCAAGGAGGCCAGGGCGAAGACTGCCAGGCCGATGGTGAAGACCGACCCGCGCCCGATCACGTCTCCCAGCCGGCCGAAAGGCACCAGGCAGATCCCGAAGGCGAGCGCGTAGCCGGAGAGCACCCACTGGATGTCGGTGGGGTGCGCCTGCAGCGCGGTGTTGATGGAGGGCATCGCGACGTTCACGCTCGACACCTGGATCAGCGACAAAGACAGCGACAGCAGGGTGACGAAGAGAATCTTTCGCCGGTCGAAGGCGCGGTTCACTCCCGGCACTCTTACCAGGTGCGCGTCCGACTTGGCCACGGGCCCTTCCTCCTTGCTTAGCGCAAGCATCGTACTCCTTGCCGGTGCCCATCCCGCTTTGGGCAGGCTTGTGGACAACCTTCTTCACCGCTGGCGCAGGGCGGTGCGGCGGCAATGTAGTGTGGCCTGGCTGGGCGGACGCCGTGAATTTCCCAAAAGGTCTGACCAAAACTTGCGCCATGGGATATGGTGGAGCAAACCTGTACAGGAAGTGCCTTCACCACCTGCAGCAGGGCCACGAGCAGCGAGGCTTGGCACCAGGCGAAAGGCACACCAAAACGAAAGGGGATTCCTTGATGGGAGCCTACAAACAACTAATCAATGGCGAACTCGTTGACGCCACAACCGGTGAATTTTTCGAGGTGGAGAACCCTTACACCAACCAAATCATCGGCACTGTCCCCAAGGGCAATGAAAACGACGCTGACAAGGCACTTCAGGCCGCCAAGGCGGCTCAGAAGGCCTGGGCGAAAGAGGCCAGCGCCACCCGCGCCGGCTATCTGAAGCAGATCGCCCAAGTCATCCGCGACAACCGCATCGAGCTGGCCGATCTGCTGCTGGCCGAGCAGGCGAAGGTGGCCGGGCTGGCGCAAGTCGAGATCGACTTCACCGCCGACTACTTCGACTACTCCGCCGGCTGGGCCAACATCTACGAAGGCGAGATCATCCAGTCCCGCGACCCGCAGGAGAAGATGTTCCTCTTCCAGAAGCCGATCGGCGTGATCGTCGGCATCTGCCCGTGGAACTTCCCGTTCTTCGTCATGGCCCGCAAGGTGGCGCCGTCGATGCTCGTCGGCTGCACCTCGGTCATCAAGCCTTCCAGCACCACCCCGCTGGTGACGCTGCGATTCGCCGAGCTGATCAAGGACATCGTCCCCAAGGGCGTCGTCAACTTCGTCACCGGTGGCGGCGGCACGCTGGGCAAGGCCCTCGTGGAGCACCCGCTCTCCGACATGGTCTCCCTGACCGGTTCCGTCGAGGCCGGCGTCGAGATCATCAAGAGCTCCGCCGAGAAGATCATGAAGACATCGCTCGAACTGGGCGGCAAAGCCCCCGCGATCGTCTTCCCGGACGCCGACATCGACCTCGCGGTCGAGGCCGTCAAGAACTCCCGCCTCATCTTCTCCGGCCAGGTCTGCAACTGCGCCGAGCGCGCCTATGTGCACGCGGATGTCTATGACGAGTTCGTGGCCAAGCTGAAGGCCGCCTTCGAGGGCGCCGACTACGGCGATCCGAAGACCGCCGCCGACTACTCCTCGCAGGTCGACAAGGGCCAGCTGGAGAAGATCAGCGCGATGGTGGAGCGGGCGAAGGCCGCCGGCGCCGAAGTCCTCACCGGCGGCGCGCCGGCCGACAAGGGCACCGGCTACTTCTACCAGCCGACCATCCTGTTGAATGCCGCGCAGGATTCCGAGATCGTGCAGAAGGAAGTCTTCGGCCCGGTCCTGCCCGTGCTCAAGTGGGACGACTACGACCAGGTCATCGACGCCGCGAACGGCGTGGAATACGGCCTGACCTCTTCGGTGTTCTCGAAGAGCCTGTCCACCGTCCTCCAGGCGCTCACCGACCTCAACTTCGGCGAGACGTATGTGAACCGCCACCACTTCGAAGACTTGCAGGGCTGGCACGCCGGCTGGCGCAAGTCCGGCATCGGCGGCGCGGACGGCAAGCACGGCCTGTTCGAGTATCTGCAGCAGCAGCTCGCCTACATCAAGTTCTAGCCCTACTAGTTCCTTCCCCGCCGATTCAGGGGCGGCGGACAACCCAAAGGAGCGCCGCACTTCGGTGCGGCGCTCCTGCTTTTCCGCCCGCAGTGTGGAAAACCGCCACCCTACATGTATAGACAAGTATGGGAGAGCGTACTAGGCTGTCGGTACGGCACAGCAGCCGTGCCGCCCGTGGCAAAGAAGCACCGGGGGCGGTTAAGACATTAGGAGGAGCAAATGCCAAAGAAGGCAATTTCACTGCCGCGCAAATTCATCCAAGGCCGGGGCGTCATCGACGAGATCGGCGCATACGCCGCCATGCTCGGCAAGAAGGCCGTGGTGCTGTGGGGCCAGCGCGCCAAGGCCGCCGTCGGCGAAGCCGTGGCGAAATCCCTGGACGCGGCCGGGGTCGAACTGGTCGACGTGCCGTTCGGCGGCGAGAGCACCCACGCCGAGGCCGAGCGGGTGGCCGCCATCGCCAAAGACGCCGGCCTGGTGATCGGCGTAGGCGGCGGCAAGTGCGTTGACACCGCCAAAGCGGCCGCCATCTACAACAAGCTGCCGCACATCATTGTCCCCACCGTCGCCAGCAACGACGCCCCCACCAGCGCCTGCACCGTCTGGTACGACGAAGCGGGGGTGATGGTCGGCTTCGACATGTGGGACGCCAACCCCGACTACATCCTGGTGGACACCGACGTGGTGGTGAAAGCCCCGCCCCGGCTGTTCATCGCCGGCATCGGCGATGCCATCGCCACCTGGTACGAGGCCGAAGCCTGCCGCCAGTCGCGGGCGATTACCTGCACCGGCGGCGTCGCCTCGCTGACGGCCTTGGCCATGGCCGAGCTGTGCCGCGA
>JAISTI010000201.1 GCA_031272685.1 Propionibacteriaceae bacterium
CGACGGGCGCAAGGTGAAATCCACCATGCACTGGGTTTCCGCCGCGCACGCTCAGGAGGCGACCGTCCAGCTGTACGGCCGGATGTTCACCGTAGACGTGCCCGGCGAGCGCACCGGCAACCCGCTGGACGACCTGAACCCGGATTCGCGCGAAATCCTCACCGGCTGCAAAGTGGAGCAGGCCCTGGCCGAAACCGCGCCCGGCGAGGTGGTGCAATTCGAGCGCCTCGGCTATTTCGCCAAAGACCCCGACCAGCCCATGCTCTTCCACCGCACCGTCGGCTTGCGCGACGAGTGGGCCGCCATCCAAAAACGCGGCGAAAAGTGACGGTGGATCGCCGCCCGTCAAGCCACTGCCCACAATCCGTGGACAGGAGTGCGGGGGGCCGGTCGGTACGGGAGAATAGGTGCACGGCGCGGCGGCTGCGGATGCCGCCCACGCCACCGGCGAGCATCCAAGAAAGGCATCCGACATGGCTGACCCCCGTTTCCCTGGAATCCCCGACGTAATCAACGGCAACGGCGCCGTCGCGCATGTGATGCGCTACGTGTGCGGCGGCGTGATCGGCTACCCCATCACCCCGTCCACCGAGATTTCCGAAACCTTCGAAGCATATCGGGCGGAAGGCCAGATCAACGTGTTCGGGCGGCACCCGTTCTTCGTGGAAGCCGAGGGTGAGCATTCGGCGCAGTCCGGCGCGCTCGGCGCGGCGCTCACCGGTGGAAACTACATCTCCAACGCCTCCTCCTCGCAGGGCATCCTCTACGGGCTGGAATCCCACTACGTCACCGTCGGCAAGAAGATCGGCGGCTTCGTGCTGCAGGTGGCGGCGCGCGTCGTTTCCAAGCACGCCCTCAACGTGATGGCCGGACATGACGACGTCTACTCGCTGCTGCCGGCCGGCTACACCATCTTGTTCGGCTCCAACCCGCAAGAGGCGGCCGACCTCGCCGCCATCTCCTACCGGGTGGCCGCGCTCTCGCTCGTGCCGGTGGCCAATGTGATGGACGGCTTCGCCACCTCCCATGTGATGAGCGAGGTGCTGCTGCCCGAGCCAGAGCTGCTGCGCGAATACCTCGGCGACCCGGCCGGGCGCATCCCCTGCCCGACAGTCGCCCAGGAGATGCTGTTCGGCGCGAAAGGGCGGGCCTTCCAGCTGGAGCAGTTCGTCGACCGCCACCGCGCCGAGTTCGGCGAGCGGGACGTCGAGCTGGTGAAAGCCTGGCTGGAGAAAAACGACGTCGAGCAAGACGACGGCAAGCTCTTCGCCCAAGTGAGCGAGTACGTGCCCGATTCGCTGCGGGCCAAGTGGCGCCGGGTGTGGGAAAACGCGCTGCCGAAAGGCACCCGGCAGTTGGTGCCGGCCTACCTCGACCCGGACAACCCCGGCGCGACCGGCCTGCTGCAAAACCAGCCCGACTTCCAATCCGGCGCGGTCGACCACCGCACCCACTTCCTCTCCGCGGTGCCGGAACTCACCCGGCAGGCGATGGCGGAATACACCGCGCTCACCGGGCGCGAATACCAGCCGGTGCTGCGCTACGGCGACGCCGACGCCGACCTCGTGGTGGTGGGCTTGGGCTCCATCACCGACGACCTGCGCGCCGTGCTGCCCCACCTGCAAGCCCAAGGCCGGAAAGCGGCGGTGGTGTCGGTGAAGCAGTTGCAGCCGTTCCCCGAAGCTGAGCTGGTGGCCGCGCTCGGCGGCGCGAAAGCCGTCACCGTGATGGAACGCTCCGAAGACAACGCCCTCACCCGGCTGGTCACCCAGGCGCTCTACAAGGCGGGCCAGCGCATCCCGCTCACCACTGCCATTTTCGGGCTCGGCGGCCATGATGTGCAGCCGCGCGACCTGGTGGCCGTCTTCGAGAACACCCAGGCCCGCGCGCAAGGAGCCGGCTCCGAGCTGGTCTATGTCGGCACGCAGTTCTTCGCACCGAACCCGCCGCCCAGCCTGGCCGCGCTGCAAGACCGGTTGCGCGCCGCCTATCCGGAGACGGAGCTGATGGCGCTGCCCACCAAGGAAAACCCGCAACTGCTGCCCGATTCGGCCATCCGCATCCGCTTCCACTCCGTCGGCGGCTACGGCACTATCGCCACCGGCAAGCTGCTCACCGACATCCTTTCCGGCGTGCTGCAAATGAAGTCGAAATCCGCGCCGAAATACGGCTCGGAGAAATCTGGCGCGGCCACCAACTACTACATCACCCTCTCGCCGGAGCCGGTGCTGCTGACCAACGCCGAGCTGGAAGACGTGGAGGTGGTGGTGGCCCCCGACCACCAGGTCTTCAAACACGCCAACCCGCTGAAGGGCCTGATGCCCGGCGGCACCTTCATCATGCAGTCCGACCAAGACCCCATCGAAGTGTGGCATTCGCTGCCGCCGTTCGCCCGGCGCATCATCCGGGAGCGGAAGCTGAAATTCCTGGTGGTCGACGCTTTCGCCGTCGCCAAAAAGCACGCTCCCACGGCCGATCTCACCACCCGCATGATGGGCATCGCGTTCATCGGCGCCATCATCGGCCATGTGGAGAAAGTCTCCGCGCACGCCAGCGGCAACGTCTCCGACCTCGTCGCCCACGAAATCGGCAAGAAGTTCGGCCGCAAAGGCGAGAAGGTGGTGGCCTCCAACCTGGCCGTCATCTCCGACGGGCAGGACGCCACCCGCCAGCTCGAATACTGGCTGCCGGAATACCAGGAAATCGAAGCCCAGCCGGTGGCGGTGGAAGCGCGCACCATCGCGCTTTCCAAGACCGCCTGCCCGGCCGCCAGCCAGCCCACCCCGGCCGGACTGTTCGACCCGCAGTATTTCGAAGACGTCGCCGCGCGCGCCTTCCGCGAGGGCACCATCGCCGAAGCCCCGGTGCTGCCCGGAGCCGGCCTGTTCATCCCGGTGGGCACCGGCGTCGGCAAAGACAAGGGCATCTTCCGGCGCACCGTCCCGCTGTTCGAGGCCGACAAGTGCACCGCCTGCATGGAGTGCGCGCTGGTCTGCCCGGACGCCGCCATCCCGAACACCGTCCACGAGATTGCGGCGCTGCTGGGCGCCGCTGCCGAAAGCGCCGAGGTGAGCGTGGACCTGGCCGCTTGGGCCGGCGAAATCCGCCGGCTGCTGTTGGTGGACGCGCAGGCAAAAGACTTCCTGGCCGCCGCCGAGGCCGCCGCGAGCGTCGTCACCGTGCCCCCGGCCGCCGTCGCGGCGCTGGCCGCCTTCCCGGCCGCCCGCACCCGCCCCATCTTCGACATCCCGGAGAAGGAGGCCGCCGGGACGGGCGCGCTGTTCTCCGCGGTCGTCGACCCGTGGAAGTGCACCGGCTGCCTGCAGTGTGTGGAAGTCTGCGGGCCGGGCGCGCTGAACGCCGTCGAGCAGGATTTCGAAATCCTGGACACCCTCGCCGCCCGCTTCGAGCGCCTCACCCAGCTTCCGAACACCCCGGAAAGCTTCACCCAAGGCGCGATCGAACCCGGCGGCGACTTGAAGCGGGTGCTGCTCGACCACGGCCATTACTATGCCGTCACCGGCGGCCACGGCGCCTGCCGCGGCTGCGGCGAAGTGACGGCCACCCGGCTGCTCACCGCCATGAGCCACGCCATCGGCGACGAGCGCCGCCGCAAGCACATCGCCGAGCTGGAACAAACCATCGCCGCGCTGCGCGCCAAGCTGGCCGGCGCCGACGATTCCCACAAGGCCCGCATCGAAGCCACGATTTCCGAGCTTGACAAGCGGCTTTACCTTTACGAGGGCGGCCCGACCGGCCGCGGCCCGTCCGCCACCGCCATCGTGAACTCCACCGGCTGCTCGTCGGTGTACTCCTCCACCATGCCCTTCCAGCCGTTCACCGACCCGTGGGTCAACTCGCTCTTCCAAGACGCGCAGGCGGTCGCCGTCGGCGTCTTCGAGGGGCTGGTCTCCGGGCTGGTTTCCGAGGTGAAGGCCCTGCGCGTGGCAGCGGCCGAACTGGCAGACGAGCCGGTCGACGAAGCCCGGCTCGCCACCCTCGGATGGCGCGACTTCACCCCCGAAGAGCTGGCGCTGGTGCCCACCGTCATCACCATCGGCGGCGACGGCGCCACCTACGACATCGGCTTCGGCGCGCTCTCGCGGGTGCTGGCCGGCGGCACGCCGATCAAGGCTTTGGTGCTCGACACCGGCGTCTACTCCAACACCGGCGGGCA
>JAISTI010000031.1 GCA_031272685.1 Propionibacteriaceae bacterium
CGGGGACAAGCTCCGGGTGGTCGGCTACGCGTCCGTGGCGTTCTACGAGCCCAACCAAGAAACAGGCGAGGAGGCCGACGATGCCCAACCTTCCCAATGACGCCGGGCAGGTGCTCACCGCCACCGCCAGGCAAGCGATCACCGAGCGGCTGCGCGGCTACGAAGTGTTCCGCCCCGGCGGCGAAGGCCCGCCGCCGCCCGCCGACCTCGACTGGCTGAACGAGCGGGGGGCATCCTTCGTCACCCTCACCATCGACGGCCGCCTGCGCGGCTGCATCGGCTCGCTGGAAGCCTGGCGCTGGCTCGGCGAAGACGTCCGCCTGAACGCGGTCGCCGCCGCGTTCAAGGATCCGCGCTTCCTGCCGCTCGACCCGGCCGAGCTGGACCATCTGCACATCGTGGTTTCGGTGCTCACCGCCCCGCAGCCGCTGGAGTTTGACAGCGAGGCCGAGGCGCTGGCGCAGTTGCGGCCGGGAGTGGACGGGGTGGTTCTCCAGGCCGGGCACCACCGCGCCACTTTCCTGCCGCAAGTCTGGGAAGAGCTGCCTGACAAGGTCGAATTCATGTCCCACTTGAAGCGCAAGGCCCGGCTGTCCCCCGACTATTGGGGGCCGGATGTTGAGCTGTCCGTCTACCAGGTGGAGGCGTTCGGGGAATAGTGTCCGCGCCCGCCCGCTACTACAGCCTGCTGCCGGCAGGGGACGTCCGCTGCGAACTGTGCCCGCGATACTGCCGGCTGCGCGCGGGGCGGCGGGGGTTCTGCTTCGTGCGCCAGAACAACGGCGGATTGTTGGAATTGACCGCCTACGGGCACCCGTCCGGGCTGCACGCCGACCCGGTCGAGAAGAAACCGCTGTTCCACTTCTTGCCCGGCAGCCAGGTGCTGAGCTTCGGCACCGCCGGGTGCAACCTGGCCTGCGAATTCTGCCAGAACTGGGAGCTTTCCACCGCCCAAGATTTCGCGCGGATGGCGGTGGCGGCCGCGCCGGAAGAAGTGGCGCGCGCCGCCGTCCAGTCTGGATGCGCCTCGGTGGCCTACACCTACAACGACCCTGTCGTTTTCGCCGAATACGCCATCGACACCGCGGCCGCCAGCCGCGAGCGGGGGCTGGCGAACGTGGCCGTCACCGCCGGATATATCAACCCGGAGCCGCGCGCCGAGTTCTTCGCCGCGATGGACGCCGCGAACATCGACTTGAAATCGTTCTCCCCCAGCTTCTACCGCAAACTCACCGGCGCGCGGCTGCAGCCGGTGCTGGACACACTGGAATATGTGGCGCGCGAAACGGATGTCTGGCTGGAGGTGACAACTCTGCTCATCCCCGGCTACAACGATTCCGACGCCGAGTTGGGCGAGCTGAGCGCCTGGATCGCCGGCCACCTCGGCCCCGAAGTGCCGCTGCACTTCACCGCCTTCCACCCGGCCCACCGGATGCGCGGCGTGGCGCGCACCCCGGCCGCGACCCTGGCCCGCGCCCGCCAAATCGCCCTTTCCAACGGGCTGGAACATGTGTACACCGGGAACGTGCGCGACCCCGAAGGCGCCAACACCTACTGCCCCGGCTGTGGGGCAATGCTCATCGCCCGCGACTGGCACGCCGTCACCGCCAACCGCCTGAACGCCGGCCGCTGCCCCGACTGCGGCCGCCAACTGGCAGGGGTTTTCTAGGCCGCTTCGCGTACCGGCCATGCTGGCGCTACTTGGCAGTAGCGGCAGCGTTCATACACCCCCACACGGGGGGATAACCCCCCGAACCCCCCACTACGCTTCGCGTACCGGCCATGCTGGCGCTACTTGGCAGTAGCGGCAGCGTTCATAAATCTCCTTTGGTAGGAGACGACTTGGTTGGCGGAGGTGAAGCGGGCGAGGTATTTGGGCTCGGCGGTCAGGACGACGCGGTCGATGACGTCGGCGTAGGCGGGGTCGTTCAGGACGGCGTCGATGTCGGGGTAGTTGTATTCCCCTTCCATTGAGCAGATGATCAGGCGGGTGTCGGGCAGGTTGGATTGCCGCAGCCAGCGCAGGTCGCGGCGCAGGCCGTCCAGGCCGTCGGCGCCGAACTCGTCGTGGAAGTGGCGGTAGGCCAGCACATCGCGGCCGATCTTGAGGCATTCGGCCAGCGGCCGGTCGGTCTCGCCGGAGGCGAGGTAATCGCCGGCGAGCAGGAAGGTGCGCAAATCGGCCAGGTGGATGTCGTCGCCAGTGTCGTCGTAGAGCCGGATGAGGCGGGCGATTTCGGCCGACTGCTTGGCGCGGTGGCGGATGAAGGCGTTTATGAAGGCCGGTTTCGCCTGCAGCGCCAGGGCGGTTTGCCAGGGCTCGAACATCAGCGTGAAGTTTATGCGGTAGCCGTGTTCGCGCAGCTTGAGGGCAAGGTTGTGGCCGCGCAGCGCGTCGGCGGTGGCGGGCTCGTCGTAGCGCACGTCCAGGCGCTTGTCGCCTTCGAGGAGCTGGTGGACGTTCTGGGAGTTTACCGGGCCGGTGTGCGGCACCTTGATAACCACCCGGTATTCGCTCAGCATCTCTTTGAATTCCTCGGCCTCCTCCAACAGCTTGGAGAAATCAGCCTCGAAGGGGTTGTTCAGCTCGAC
>JAISTI010000209.1 GCA_031272685.1 Propionibacteriaceae bacterium
CGCCCGCCGGAGCCGTCGGAAAGCTCCGCCTCCAGGCGGCCCATGGCCGCGTTGCGGCCGCGCCCGCCCGGCGGCGGCATGCCTTTGGGCCAGCGCTGTTTCGTCGCCTCCACCCGGGCGGTGACGGCCACCTGCTCTCCGGGCCGCAAGCTGCGCAGATCCGTCAGCTCGGTGCCCTTGAGATAGGCGCGCGGGATGTGCCGCAGCAGATCGCCCACGGTGGTGATGCCCAGGCCGGCGAAGAGTTTGGCCGTCGGCCCGCCGAGCGCGTCAGACAGCGGCTCCGCAAGCCTGCGGTACGCCTCCGTCTGCCAAACCAACACAGCCCAAGCCTAACCAGCGCGTGGACAGAAACGGGACTCGTCAGCCAACTCTTAGGCCGCGATGACCGTCGGCAGGATCATCGGGCGGCGGTGGAGCTGCTTGTTCAGCCAGGTGCCGATGGTGCGGCGCACCAACTGCTGCAGCTCGTAGGTGTCGTTGACGCCGTCGGCCAGGCCGCGGTTCAGCACGTCGATGAGCGGCTGGCGGATGTCGTCGAAGACCGACTCGTGTTCGGCGAACCCTTTGGCGTGGATGTACGGCTCGCCTTGCACTGCGCGGCGGCGCAGGTTGACCACCGCGACGATGGACACCAGCCCTTCTTCACCGAGGATCTTGCGCTCGGTCAGCTCTTCTTCGGACACGTCGCCGATGGATGCGCCGTCCACGAAGATGTAGCCGGCGTCGAGCTGGCCGACGATGGCCGCCACCCCGTCTTTGAGGTCGATGACCATGCCGTCTTCGGCGACGAGCGCCCGCTCCGGCGGCACCCCGGTGGCGATGGCGAGGTCGGCGTTGGCGCGCAGATGCCGGGCCTCGCCGTGGACGGGCAGGGCGTTGCGCGGCTTGAGGATGTTGTAGCAGTAGAGCAGCTCTCCGGCGCTGGCATGCCCGGAGACGTGCACCATGGCGTTCGCCCGATGCACCACCGTCGCCCCATTTTTCACCAGCCGGTTTATCACCCGGTAGACGGAGTTCTCGTTGCCGGGAATCAGCGACGAGGCGAGCAGCACCACGTCGCCCTCCCCGGCTTCGATGATCGGGTGTTCGAGGTTCGCGATGCGGCTCAGCGCCGACAGCGGCTCGCCTTGGGAGCCGGTGGAGATGAATACCAGCTTGTCAAGGGGGTAGTCGTCGATGTTCTTCAGATCGACGAGGATGTCGTCGGGCACCTCCAGGTAGCCCAGTTCGCGGGCGATGTGCATATTGCGCTGCATGGAGCGGCCGACGTAGACGGCTTTGCGGCCGTACTGGTGCGCCAGCCGCAGGATTTGCTGCACCCGGTGGACGTGCGAGGCGAAGCAGGCCACGATCAGCCGCTGTTTGGCGGTGACGAAGACCCGCTCCAGCGCGGGCACGAGGTCTTTTTCCAGCGCCGTGAAGCCGGGCGTCTCGGCGTTCGTGGAATCGCACATGAACAAGTCCAGCCCCTCTTCGCCGATGCGGGCGAACCCGCGTAGGTCGGTGATGCGGTGGTCGAGCGGAAGCTGGTCCATCTTGAAATCGCCGGTGTGCAGCACTGTTCCGGCCTTGGTGCGCAGGTGGATGGCCAGCGCGTCCGGGATGGAGTGGTTGACGGCCAGGAAGCTCGCCTGGAAGCCGCCGAGGGTGACGCTGTCGCCTTCTTTCACCACATGGAGCTGGGACTTGGAAAGCTGGTGCTCGTTCAGCTTCGACTGGATCAGGGCCAGGGTGAGCTGCGACGCGTAGACGGGCAGGTCGGGGCGGCGGCGCAGCAAATATGGGATGGCGCCGATGTGGTCTTCGTGGCCGTGGGTGACGAGCAGCGCCAGCACGTCGTCCAGCCGGTGTTCGATCAGGTGCAGCGCCGGGAGGATCAAATCCACCCCCGGCTGGTCTTCGTCGGGGAAAAGCACCCCGCAGTCGATGAGCAGCAGCTGCCCGTCCAACTCGAAGGAAGTCATGTTGCGGCCGATGTCGCCCAGGCCGCCCAGCGGGATGATTCGCAGCGTGTTTTCGCCAAGCGCCCGCGGCTCACTAACAGTATTAGTCATTTCGGCCCAATCCTAGTGCCAGCGGCGCGCGGCTTTCGCCAAATCGGGCAACGGCCGCCGCTTGGGGAAACTTGGATGTGCGCGAGAGTGTGAGGTATTGTTGGACGGCTTGAGTTTTAAGGAGTGACGACATGGCAGCGGTCTGCGACATCTGCGGCAAGGGGCCCGGCTTCGGGCACAACGTCCCGTGGTCAAAGAAAAAGACGAATCGCCGCTGGGATCCGAACATCCAGCGCGTGCGCGCCACCGTCGACGGCACGCCCAAGCGCCTGAACGTCTGCACCTCCTGCATCAAGGCTGGCCGGGTCACCCGGTAATCGCCTTCGCAAGCCTGCGGCTTGCTCAGACACCCACTCAACGCAGCATAGCCGCCAAAGGCTACGAGCGCCGACGGCGCACCAGCACGAACAGGCCGGCAAGGCAGGCGGCCAGGGCCGGGGCGGCCAGACCATTGAAGGTATCGCCGCCGGTCGGGAAGACCGGCTGGCAGCAGTCAGTCGGCTCCTCCGTCGGCTCCGGGGTGGGCTCGCCAGTGCTGGAAGGCTCCGGGGTCGTCTTTTGCGAACTGGATGACGACGGGCTGGGGCCGGTGGTGTTCTTCGGGGAATCTGATTCGCTCGGCTCCGGGGTCGGGTTGGGCGGCTCCGGGGTGTTGACCGGCGGCTCCGGGGTGGGCGTGAACGGATTCTCGATTTCCGGCTCGGCCTCCCATTGGGCCCAAATCTCGTAGTCGGAGTCGGGCATGGTGGTGCCGCCGATCGCGATCAGCCCGTCGGCATCGAGCGTCCAGCCTTTGAAGATGTAGCCAGGCCGCACCGGGACGCAGGAATCGTAGTGCGGGGCGTCGACAATCAGCTCGTTCCACGGGTAGGCGGCGTCCTGCGGCAGGTTCTCCGGGTCGCTCGTGGGGGCGCTGGAGCCGCCCACCAGCGCGGCGCAGGCGGAAGTCGGGAAGGTCACTTCCCCGGCGGGCGCGTTCGGGTGGTAGTACAGGTCGTTGACGTGGATCTTCCAGCAGGCGTAGACGGTGAGCTGGTCGGGGTCGTTCGCCGGGTCGTTGTCGTCCAAGTCGGGCATCCGGTAGGTGCCACTCTCGCGGGCCGGGTAGCCGTCCGCGGTGCAGCCTTCCAGCGACCAGCCGGTGAAGTCATAGTGGTCGCGGGTGGGCGCAAGCGTGCTGTCGGAAGCCCAGCCGATGTTGCGCGCCGCCGAAATCAGGTCGCCAAACTCCAGGTCTTCGTCGTAGCCGTCGCGCGATTCGGTGGTGCCGTCCAGCTTGTAGTTGTCGCCGTCGGTGTCCCAATCCGCACCCGGGCCATAGGCGGCGGTGGTGTCGGTGGTGTTCAGATCGTAGTAGAGGTCGAACTTCTTCTTCACCCAGCCGGCCCAGAAATCGTAGTTGCGC
>JAISTI010000041.1 GCA_031272685.1 Propionibacteriaceae bacterium
GTGTCGGCGACGGCGCGGGCGATGCCGAAATCCATCACCTTGACTTGCCCGGAGGCGGTGAGCATCACGTTCGCGGGTTTGATGTCGCGGTGGACGATGCCCGCTTGGTGGCTGTAGCCGAGCGCGTCCAGCACCTGCCCGGTGAATTCGAGGGCTTTCAGCGGCTGGATTTTGCGGCCGGTGCGCAGCAGCTCGCGCAGGGTGTGGCCGTGGATTAGCTCCATGACGATGTACGGAACCGAGACGCCGACGTCGGGATCCATTTCCTCGCCGGTGTCGTAGACGGCGACGATGTTGGGGTGGTTCAGCCCGGCGGCGGATTGCGCCTCGCGGCGGAACCGCTCTTGGAATGTCTGGTCGCTGGCGAGGTCGATGCGCAGCAGCTTCACCGCGACATCGCGGTTCAGGCGGGTGTCGTGGCCCTTGCGGACCTCGGCCATCCCGCCGCGGCCGAGCAGCTCGCCGAGCAGGTAGCGCCCGCCCAACAGCCTTTCACTAGCCATCGCATCGTCCTTTCGCTGGGTTTACTCTAGCCAAAGCCCCAAAGGTTTTTCTCATCTGAGGGCCTCCATGACGGCTTTGGCTATCGGCGCGGCCGCCCTGGCCCCGCCGATTTCGGTGTTTTCCAAGTCGGCGTCTTCCACGAACGCGCACACGGCCACGTTCAGTTCGGTGGCGAAAGCCACGAACCAGGCGTAGCGCTTGGGGGAGCTTTCCGGGGCATAGGTGCCGGTCTTGCCGCCGACTTCCACGCCGTTCATGGCTGCCCGGTAGCCGGTGCCGTTGACGACCACGTCCACCATCATCTCGCGCAACGCGAGGGCGGTGTCGGAGCTGACGGCTTGGCTGAGCTGCTCGGGGACAGCCCGGAAGACCGGTTTGAGGTCGGCGGTAGTGATGGTGTCGACCACGTAGGGGCGCATGACGACGCCGTCGTTGAGGATGGCCGCGCCGATCATCGCCATTTGCAGCGGAGTGGCGCCCACCTCGAATTCGCCGATGCCGGTCATCGCCGCCTGGGCGAGGTCGATCCCGTCGGGGTGGGCGGCCTTGCTGTAGAGGCGGCTGGCGGTGGAGGGGATGTCCTTGAGGGGGGCTTGGTCGAAGCCGAACGCCTCGACTTGGCGCTGCAGGCCGCTTTCGCCCAGCTCGGCGCCCAGCCGGGCAAAGGCCGGGTTGCAGCTCACCACCAGCGCTTTGGCCAGGGTGATTTCGTCGCCGCCGCATTTGCCTTCCATGACTTTGCTGGAGAGCGGCAGTTGGTAGGCGGTGGCGTCCACGAGCCCTTCGGGGCCGTCCACCAGGCCTTGCTCCAGGGCGGCGGCGGCGGTGATCAGCTTGAAGGCGGAGCCGGTGGGGTAGATCTCGCGGGTGGCACGGTTGGCCATGGGCTTGGCCGGATCGGCGTTCAGCCGCTCCCAGGCGGCCTTGGATGCGTCGAGGTCGTGGGTGGCCAGCTCGTTCGGGTCGTAGCTGGGCGAGGTGACCAGGGCTTTCACCGCGCCGGTGGCGGCGTCGAGGGCGACGACGGCGCCGGTGCGCCCGGCCAGCGCTTTCCAGGCGGCGCGCTGTGCCTTGCCGGTGATGGTGGTTTCAACGGTGCCGCCGGGCGGCTCGGAGCCGGCGAGCTTGTCGACCAGCTGGTCGATGAACTGCGAGTCGGCCTGCCCGGCCAACTCGGCGGATTGGGTGTCTTCCAGCGCGGAGGCTCCGTAGTAGTAGGAGTAGAAGCCGGTGATCGGGGCGTAGAGCGGCCCGTCGGAGTAGCTGCGCAGGTATTTGAAGCGGTCTTTCACCTTCTCAGAGGAGGCGATGGGGTTGTTGCCCACCATGATGGGGCCGCGCTGCTGGGCGTAGCGGGCGTCCATCACCCGCCGGTTCAGGGTGTTCTCGTTCAGGCTGTCGTAGCGCAGTACGTACGAAACCGAGACGTTGATGAGCAGGGCGGCGAACATGACCATCGCCAGCACCGAGATTTTGCGGATCGGGCCGTTCATGGTGTTCATGCGGCCGCCTTCAGCTCGATGGTCTCGTCGGAGGCGAGGTTGACGACTGGGTCGCGCGGCTTGGCAGTCTGCGGGCGGCGGGCGTGGTGGGTGACGATCAGCAGCAGGGCCACCGTCGCCCAGTTGGCCACCAGCGAGGAGCCGCCTTGGGACATGAATGGCGTTGTCAGGCCGGTGAGCGGCAGCAGGCGCGTCACCCCGGCGATGATGGTGAACACCTGGATGGCGAAGACGAAGCTGAGGCCGGAGGCCAGGAGTTTGCCGAAGCTGTCGTTGGAGCCGAGGGCGGCGCGGATGCCGCGGGCGACGATGATGGCGTACACCATGATGATGGCGCTCAGCCCGGCGACGCCGAGTTCTTCGCCGAAGGCGGCGGCGATGAAGTCGGTTTTCGCCAGCGGGGTGAGGTTTGGCCGGCCGAGGCCCCAGCCGGTGCCGATGGAACCGCCCCAGGCCATCCCGAATTGGGCGGTGATTATCTGGTAGTTGCGGTCGTAGTCGGCGAACGGGTCGAGCCAGGCGAGCACCCGGGTTTGCACATGGGTGAAGAGCAGGAAGCCGGCGTAGGCGCCGCCGGCGAAGAGCGCCGCCCCGAGTATTGGATAGAGCAGCCTTTCCGTGGACACGAAGAGCATCACCACGAACAGCCCGAAGAACAGCAAGCTGGTGCCGAGGTCTTTTTGGAAAACCAGGACGGCCAGCGAGGCCAGCCACATCAGCAGCAGCGGGGCGAAGTCGCGCAGCCGGGGCAGCTCGACGCCCATGATTTTGCGCCCGGCGGCCACCAGCGCCTCACGGGTGCCGGCGAGATAGGCGGCGAAGGCGATGGTGAGCACGATTTTGGCCAGCTCCGCCGGCTGGAAACTGTAGGCGCCGAAGCCGAGGTTGAGGCGGATCCAGATTTGGGAGCCGTTTTTCTCCACGCCGAGGCCGGGCACCAGCGGCAGCAACAGCAGCACCATGCCGAAGATGAACAGCAGCATCCAGAAGCGGTTCAGGGTGCGGATTTCGCGCAGGGCGAAGATGACGGCACAGAAGACCGCGACGGCGACGGCCGTCCATCCCAGTTGGAGTTCGGCAGAGTGCATCCGCTCGTTGCCGCCGAGGTCGAGCCGGTGGATCATGGCCAAGCCCAGCCCGTTCAGCAGCATCACGCAAGGCAGGATTATGGGGTCGGCGTAGGGGATGCGCCAGCGGATGACGAGGTGCGCCACCAATGCCAGGGTGGTCAGCACCACCACGGCGGCCGGCCATTCGGTCGGCAGCTCGGCGTCGATGTCGAGGTGGATGAGAAAGTAGCCGCCGACGGCGACGGCGATGGCCAACAGCAGCAGGACGGCCTCTATTCCCCGGCGTTGCCGATAGACCACCACCTCGTCCATCAGCAGTCCTTGGGGTCGTCAGGGCTTGCCGAGGGGGTGGGGTAGGCCGGTTGCTGGCGCTGTTGGATGCAGTAGCGGGCCTTGACTTGCAGCTCGACCACGGTCAGCCGGGCGTCGGAGAGCGAGCCGGAGCGGATGGTGCGGGTGACTTGGTCTTGGTAGTACTGCGGCAGGTCGGACACTAAGGTGGTGTCTTTCTCGATCATGGTGGACAGCGGAATGCCGAGCACCGGGTCGGGAACGCCGCGGTAGATGGCGACAGTGCCGGAGTCTTGGCCGACGTAATACTGCTGCTGGGTGTATTCGTACCAGATGACGACCCCGGTGACGACCGCGATGATGGGCAGGATGACGGCGAACAGCACTTTGACCAGGCTGCGGACTTTTCGTTTGCCGGTGGGAGCGTAGCGGATTTCCTCTTCGGCGATGGGTGCGGCGGTCTGCTCGGCGATGATGGCGGGAAGCTGGGTGGTGATTTCGGAGAGCGGCTCGTCGAGGTCGATCAGCGCGGCGGCGCCGAGGATGACGCGCTCGCCGGGCGGGCTGGGCGGCGTTGGCGCGGCTGCGGGAGTTTCGGCGGGGGCCGGTTCGGCACCTGGTGCGGCGGCGGATTCCCCTTCGGGGGTTTCCCCCGCAGGCGCCGGGGCGGGCTCCGGCTCGGGCGCGGGTTGGGCGTCGGCGAGGATGATGGAGATGTTGTCGGAGCCGCCGGCGTCGTGGGCCAGCTCGATCAGGGCTTCTTTCACAGCCGGGAGCGGGCCGTCCATGCGGGCGGCGATATCGGCGTCCACTACGAGCCCGGCGAGCCCGTCGGAGCAGAAGAGCAGCCGGTCGCCGGCTTGCAGCGGCACCAAGGAGAGGTCGGGCTGGTGTTGGCCTTGGCCGTTGATCACCCGCAGGATGAGGGAACGGTGTGGGTGGACGAGCGAGTCGGCTTCGGTGAGGCGCCCTTCGTCTACGAGGGCCTGCACCCAGGAATGGTCGTGGGTGATGCGTTTAAGCACGCCGTCGCGGTAGAGGTAGGCGCGGGAGTCGCCGACGTTGACCAGGCCGAGTTGCTGCCCGTCGAACATCGCCCCGCAGACGGTGGAGCCCATGCCGTCCAGCTCTGGGTCGTCCTGCACCAGTTCGGCGATTTGGTCGTTGGCTTCCTCGACGGCTTCGGCCAGCAGTTGCAGCATGCGCTCGCCGGCGGCTTTGCCGTCCACCTGGCGGAAGGTGCGGATGACGACGGCGGAGGCGAGGTCGCCGGCGGCAGCGCCGCCCATGCCGTCGGCCACCAGCAGTAGCCGGGGGGAGGCGTAGGCGGAGTCTTGGTTGTTTTTGCGCACCAACCCGATTTCGGAGTGGGCGACGTAGTCGAGGATGAGGGTCATCGGCTCACCTCTCCAGCAGCATGGTCGATTGGCCGATCCGGACGGAATCCCCGGTGCCGATCTGGGTGGGGACGGTGATGCGCTGGTTGTTCACGAAAGTGCCGTTGGTGGAGCCGAGGTCTTCGATGATGTCGTAGCCGCCGCCGCGGGAGATGCGGGCATGGTGGGTGGAGACGTAGTCGTCGTTGAGCACGAGCTGGCAGTCGTCGGCGCGGCCGATGATGATGGGTTCGCCGAGGGGCAGGGTGGTTCCGGCTTGCGGGCCGTGGGTGATTTTGAGTTTCTTGGGCAGCTTTTGCGCTGCTTTGAGTTGTTTGCGCGTGGGCTGGCCGTCGGCGATTTGCAGCTCGGCGGTGGAGATTTTCCGGCCGAAGACATCGGTGCGGATGGCGGCGGCCACGAAGAGGATGGCCAGCCACAGCGCCGCCAGGAAGGCGAGCTTCAATCCGAGTACGACGATTTCAGACATTGGCCCCCACTATGGCCAGGGTGGTTTTGCCCAGGTCGATTTCGTCGCCTTCGCCGATGGCGGCGCTGGCGACCTTTTGGCCGTTCAGTTTGACGCCGTTGGTGGAGCCGAGGTCTTCGACGGTGAGGGCCAGGCCGTCGGCCCGCATTTCGGCGTTGATGCGGGCGTGCTCGCGCGAGATGCCGGGGTCGTTGATGCGCAGGTCTACTTCGTTGCCGCGCCCGATGGTCAGGCCGGGCGGGGTGATGGGGTGGCGGACGCCGTTCACTTCGACGAAGAGGGCGTTCTTTCGCGGCGGGATGGGCATTTCTTCAGCGCTGACGTCGGCGGCGGCGCTGGCGGCGACCCGCATTTTCCCGATTGGCAGCTTGGCGTCTTCTTCGTATTCGATGACGTTCGGGCCATTGAAGATGTATCCGTGCTCGGTGGCGTAGTTGGCGAGCTGGACGCCGATTTCGGA
>JAISTI010000211.1 GCA_031272685.1 Propionibacteriaceae bacterium
CACGCCACCGGACCAGGCGGTGGCCGGCCCAGTCACGCTGGCCGTCCGCCCGGAGAACATCGCCGCCGGCCCGCCGATTCCGGGCGGCCTCAACGGCACGCTCACCGAGCTGACGTATATGGGCACCGATTTGCGCTGCACGGTCGAGCTGGGCGACGGCCAGCCGTTGCGCCTGCGGATCAGCCCGCCATTCCCAGAGCTGACCCCCGGCGGGGAGGTCGGGCTCACCATCCCGGCGGAGACCATCGCGGTGGTGGCCGACTGATGGCGGCGTCGAAGGCGCCGGGCGCGGGCCGCCCGATGGTGAAGCCGGGGCAGCTTTCGGGCTGGTTCACCACCCCGGCGATCCTCATCGGGCTGCTGTTCACGCTGGGGCCGATTGTCGTCATCACCGTCTTCTCGTTCATGTCGCAGCCGGAGTCCGGCTCGGGCGTGGTGATGCGCTTCTCCACCAAAGGCTACGAGCATTTCCTGTTCCAAGAAGACTTCTACGGCAACCTGCTCTTCGACCCGCGCTACCTGAACGCCTTCGGGCTCTCCGCCTGGCAAGCCATCGCCACCACCGGAATCTCCATCCTGCTGGCCTTCCCAATCTCCATCTGGATGGCCACCAAGAACGCGAAAACGCAGAACATTCTGCTGCTGCTGGTCACCATCCCGTTCTGGACGAACCTGCTGGTGCGCACCTACGCCTGGATTCTGTTCTTCTCCGGGGACGGCACCATCAACTCGGTGCTCGGCTGGTTCGGCATCGAGCCACAGCAACTGCTCTACAACCCGCAGTCCACCCTGGTCGCCTTGATATACACCTTCCTGCCCTTCGCGGTCTTGCCGATGTATTCGGCCTTGTCCGGCTTCGATTTCCGGCTCGCGGAGGCCGCCTACGATTTGGGGGCGAAGAAATGGGACGTGGTGCGGCGCATCCTGTGGCCAGCCGTCTCCGGCGGGGTGCTCTCGGCCATCGCCCTTTGCTTCGTGCCGGCCTTCGGCTCGTATATCCAGCCGGTGCTGCTCGGCGGCGGCAAGGTGCTGATGGTGGGCAACCTGATTGCCGACCAGTACGGATCGGCGCGCAACTGGCCCTTCGGCGCGGCGCTGTCCGTCATCATCTTGGCCATTACCCTGCTCGGCGCCTGGGCACTGCTGGCCTGGGCGAAGCGGTCCTCGCAGAAAGTGAGCTTGGCGGTATGAGCGCGACGGCTGTGTCGGTGAAAGCCGGAGTGAAGAAGATCCCCGGCAAGCTGCGCCTGGACTATTTCCCCGGCGTGGGTGCGGTCGGCATCTTCTCGCTGGTATTCCTGTACTTCCCGATGCTGATTGTGGTGTGGTACTCCTTCAACGCCGGCAACCAGGCGCTGGCCTGGCAGGGGTTCTCGCTGCGCTGGTACGACCGGGTTTTCCATGACGCCGCCATCATCTCCGCCACCCAGATGTCACTGGAAATCGCCGCCATCGCCACGGTCGCGTCGGTGGTGCTGGCGGTGGCGTACGTGCTGGCGATGGACCGGCTGAACCGGGTGGGCAACGCCGTCGCCGGGGCCATCCTGGCCGCGCCCATCGTGGTGCCGGAGGTGGTGCTCGGCATCGCCACCCTGTCGTTCATCCGGCTCATCGGCATGACCCCGGGCTTCCTGCCGCTGGTGCTGGCCCACACCTCATTCTGCTTCCCGTTCGCCATGATGAACATCCGCGCCCGTTACCAGGGGCTGAATCCGGCCTACTTCGAGTCGGCGGCCGACCTCGGCGCCACCCGGTCTGCGCTCACTTGGCGCATCACGCTGCCGCTGCTGGCGCCCGGCATTGTCTCCGGCGCGCTGCTGGCGTTCGTCGTCTCCATGGACGACTACATGATTTCCACCTTCCTGGCCTCAGCCGGCACCACCACCTTGCCGATTTACATCTTCGGGCTCATCCGCAAAGGGGTGAACCCGTCGGTGAACGTCGTCGCCACCCTGCTGCTGATCATGGCGATTGCCGTGACGGTGGCCACCTCGTTCCTTTCCCGAGGGAGCGCCAAGAAATGAGAGCGGACCACCGGCAAGGCCAAACCCAACCCACAGCCAACACTGCCAAACACACTGAAACAAGGAGAAGAAGATGAGACTGCGCGAGAAACTGGCCGCCATGACGGCCATCGGAATCATGGCCGCCACCCTGACCGGCTGCGGCGGCGAAATCGGCGGGGAGGTCGTGGAGGAACAGCCCACCGACACCACCACCGCCGCCGAAGGGGAGGCCACCACCGAAGCGGTGAGCGAGTTCGTCCCCGCCACCTCTGGCAAGGTGACGATTTACACCTGGGCGGACTACTTCCCTGTCGAGGAGTTGGAACGCTTCAAGCAGGAGACCGGCATCGACTACGCCATCGACTTCTTCGACACCAATGAGACGCTGGTCGCCAAGCTGGAAGCCTCCGGCAACACCGGCTACGACGTGGTGGTGCCGTCCGACTACACCGTCGAGCAGATGATCGCGAAGGGCATGCTGCTCGAATTCGACGCCTTGAGCCTGCCGAACGCCGTCAACATCGACGAGTCGACGCGCGACCCGTACTTCGACCCCGGCCGAAAATACTCGGCCCCGTACATGTACGGCACCACGGCCTTCGCCTACGACACCTCGCTGCTGGAGCCCGGCCAAGAAGGTCCGAAATCGTGGGCGGAGTTCTTCGCCTGGGAGGGCGAGCCGTTCGAGGGCCACATCGGCGTGCTCGCCGACATCTACGAGACGATCGTGCCGGCGATGCGGGTGCAGGGCGCGCCAGACTGCACCGACGACCCGGCGTATCTGCAAGGGGCGCAAGATCTGCTGATGAGCCTGAAGCCGAAAGTGAACACCATCAGCTCCGACGCCGTCGCCGACCGGCTCGCCACCGGCGAGAACCGAATGGCGATCATCTGGAACGGCGACACCCACCGCGCCTGGGAGGTAAACGAGGCCATCGAGTACATCTACCCGCCCGAGGGCGTGAGCATCTGGCAGGACAACTGGGTGATCCCGGCCGGCGCCGAAAACGTGGAGCAGGCCAAGACCTTCATCAACTGGATGCTGCTGCCGGAGAACGCCGGCGAGGCCGGCGCCTATGTGGGCTTCAACTCGCTGGTCAAGGGCGCTTTCGAATACCTGCCCGAGTCGATGCAGAACGATCCGGCTAT
>JAISTI010000213.1 GCA_031272685.1 Propionibacteriaceae bacterium
AACTCCACCTCGGTGCGCGGCACCATCACCTCGCGCAGGCTGGTCTCCCCGGCGGAAAACACCTCGTCCACGATGGCCCGCTCTTCCGCGCCGAGGGTGGCCGAGGATTCCACCAGGGCGCGCAGCTCGTCTTCGGTGACCTCCTCGCGGGCGGCCTGCGGATTGCCGCCGAGCAGGCGCACCAGCCCGTTGGTGGAGACGCCGAGCAGCCAGATCACCGGGCGGGCGAATTTGGCGATGCCGGAGACGAACGGGCCGAGCGCCATCGCGTACGATTCGGCGTTTTGCATGGCGAGCCGCTTGGAGGTGAGTTCGCCGATGACGATGGAGAAGTACGAGATGACCAAGGTGATGAGCACCAGCGCCAGCGGGGAGCCGACCGTCTTGGGCATGCCCCATTTCGCGAACACGTTGGCCAGCTCGTCCGACAGCAGCGCCCCGCCGAAGGCCGCGGAGAGGAACCCGGAGAGGGTGACGCCGATTTGCACCGCAGAGAGGAAAGTGTTCGGGTCGGCGGCGAGCCGCGCCACCACTTTGCCGCGTTTGCCCTTCTCGGCCAGCTGTTTTACTTGCGCTTCCCGCAGCGAGACGAGCGCCATCTCGGCGGCGGCGAACACCCCGCCGATAAGGATGAATAGCAGGATGAGCGCGATATTGCCGACGATGGTGCCCATCGGGTCAGCCTATCCGGGAGCGGTCGACGTCCGAATCCGGTTGGGCGCCGGCCAGCCAGCCTTTGATGAAGCCTGTGCCCCAGCTCAGGTGCATGGTGGCCAGCGCCAGCCAGTTCAGCCCTTTGTCCGCCCAGTTTTCGCTAGGCATTCGGGTGGCTGCCACTCCGGCGACGCCGAGGAAGTAGCCCCAGCCCGCCAGTTGTAGCGCTTTGCTGGTGGCGGCGCACAGGGCGTTTTGGAACAGCCCGACACGGCGCGCCAGCCACAGGAAGATGCAGGAGCCGAGCATGACGACCACCAGCGGCGGCGGCAGGTAGCGCCACGGGGTGCCGCCTTGGCGGCGGACCAGCGCCCCGCGCCAAACGCCGGTCGCGTACATCTGCTTGCGCAGCGCCGTCCAGGTGGCGCGCGGCCAATACACAACCTGCACGCCGGGCACCTGCACGACCCGGTATCCGGCGGCGCGGATGCGCGAGTTCAGCTCCCAGTCTTCGGCGCGCAGCAGGGTTTCGTCGTAGCCGCCCACCTCTTCGAGCACTTCCCGGCGGAAGACGCCGAGATAGGCGGAGTCGGAGTCTTGCTCGCCCTCGGCTTCCAGGTGGTATGCGCCGCCGCCGAGGCCGAAGGGGCTGTTGTAGGCGCGGGCGACGGCCTGCTGGAACGGGGTGCGGCCTTGGGCGCGCATCGTGCCGCCGACGTTTGCGGCGCCGGTGCGGGCGAGGGCGGCGACCATGGTGGCGGTGTAGCCGTCAGGAAGCTCGGAATGGGCGTCCACCCTTATCACGACGGGGTACTGGCTGGCGGCGATGGCGGCGTTCAGCCCGGCGGGGATGGTGTGGCCGGTGTTTTGGACGATTTTGACCCGGCTGTCGGCGGCGGCCAGCGCGGCGGCGATCTCGTCGGTGCCGTCGTCGGAGGTCGCCAAGGCGATCACCAGTTCGGCGGGGCCGGGGTAGTCCTGCCCCAGCACTGCGGCCACCGCGTCTTCAAGATAGCGGGCTTCGTTCAGCACCGGCATCACATAGCTGACGCCCGGATTGGCGGGCAGGGGCGATAGCTCAGGCACAAGCTGATTCTCGCACAAGAGGGGATAGCATGTGGGCATGGCTGCCGGGTTCGACTTCGCCAGCGGCAACCGCGCCAAGCTGGCGGCGCTGCCGCGCTATGCCGTCGGCCAGGCGCGCGGGGCGCTCTCCAAGCGCGATCCGCGAAGCTGGGTGGTCGGCTCGGATTTCGGCTTGGGCGACGGGGCCTGGGCCTTTTACCAAGCGGCGAAGCTCGCCGATCCCGGCCTGCGTGTCACCTGGCTGGTGTCCACCGCCGAGCAGGCCGAAGATGCGGCCCGGCGGGGTGTGCAGTGGCTGCCGCGCGATTCGCGCGATGGCTACGCCGCCACCTTGAAGGCAGGCGTGGTGGCCGTCACCCACGGGTTTGGGGACGCCAACCGCTTCGCCCAGCGCGGCGCGAAGGTCGTCCAGCTTTGGCACGGCGCGCCGCTGAAAAAGCTGCACCTGGATTCCCCGGCAGTGTTGCGCCCGCCGGTTCCGGGCTCCGGGCCGCTGGTGCGGGGCATGTACCGGGTGGGATTGCGCGCCATCTCGCTCTTCCCGGTCTGCGGGGAGCCGGCCGTCGCGCCCATCGAGTCCGCCTTCGGCTTGCCTGCTGGCCGGGTGCTGCCGCTGGGCGAGCCGCGCACCGACATCCTTTTCGGCGACCCCGGCGAGTTGGCCGCCGCATCCAGAGAGCTTTGGCGCGAAGCGATCCCGGATTTGGGTGAAAGGCGGCTGGTGCTGCATGCGCCCACCTGGCGCGACGGCCAGCCTGACCCGGTGATTCCCTCCGTGTCCGACCTTGTCGCCATCGAGGCGTGGTGCGCGGAAAACGACGCGCTGCTCGTCATCCGGCCGCATCCGAAAGCGGTGGGCGATTACCCGCGCTCCACCCCGCTCGTGCGGGTGCTCTCCAGCCGGGAGCAGCCGTATCCCATGCCGCTGTTATGGGGCGTGGACGCGCTGGTGACGGACTATTCGTCCATCCTCGTCGACTTCGCGGTGACCGGCAGGCCGATTCTGGCGCTCGCGCCCGACCTCGCCGAATACAGCCGCAGCCGGGGGCTGTATTTCGGCTACGACGAGCTATTTGCCGCCCCGCGCGCCACCACCTGGCCGGAGCTGCTGGAACAGCTCGGCGGGCTCGCCGACCCGGCCTTCGCGGGCCGCCTCGGCGCGCACTCCGCCGCCTTGCGCGACCGGTTCCAGGCCCACCAAGACGGCCAAAACGCCGCCCGCGTCGTCGCGCACATCTTGCATGGCCTGAGCTGAAAGCCGCCTACGATACGCTCACGCCCAAGCCGTGCGACTCCAGCCGGGAGCAAAATGGTCCGAGGTCGGATTCGGTGAGCGATTTGGCCTGGCCGAAAGCGTAATCCCGGCCGAGGTCGGCGTATTTGCCCTTGCCGTATTGGTGGAAGGGGATCAACTCCACTTCGCGCTCGCCCAGCTGCGCGAGCAGCCCGGCGAAGGCGTCGGCGTCGGCCAGGGTGTCGTTCAAGCCGGGCACCACCGGAATGCGGAAGAGGTGCGGGACGCCGCTGGCGGCCAGCCAGGCCGCGTTGGCGAGGATGTGCGGCAGTTGCCCGCGGGTGTGCTCCAGGTGCCGTTGCGCGTCGTGGTCTTTGATGTCCATCAGCACCAGGTCGAGCTTGGCGGCCAGCTTGGCGAACACCTCGGCGGGCGCCGCGCCGGACGTCTGACCCACCACCGTGAGGCCATGGGCGTGGCACTGGTCGATGAGGGCCGCGCTGAACGCCGCCTGCAGCATGAATTCACCCCCGGAGAGGGTGACGCCGCCGCCGGAATGCCCGTAATAGCCGCAGTCGCGCAACACAACGGCCAGCACCTCGGAGACGGTCATCTCTTGGCCGACGGTGATCTGCGCCTGGTCGCGGCGCGAGAACATCGGCTCGGGTTTGGCAGATTGGGATTCCGGGTTGGAGCACCACGCGCAGCGCAGCGGGCAGCCTTTCAGGAACACGCAGGTGCGGATTCCCGGCCCGTCGTGGATGGAGAACCGCTGAATGTCGAACACGGTGCCCCGCAGCTCAGCGTCCATACAATTCCCGGCTGATGATCTCGTCTTGCACGTCTTTGTCGAGGTTTACGAAGACGGCGCTGAACCCGCTCACCCGCACGATCAGGTCCGGGTATTTCTCTGGGTGTTTCTGGGCGTCTTCGAGCGTCCCCGGCTCGACCACCGTCACCATTAGGTGACATCCGCCCTTGTCAAAGTAGGTTTGGAAGAGGCTCTTGATTTGCGGGCGGTGCCGGTTGAACATGCCGGGGGTGAACTTGATGTTCTGCACCGCGCCGCCGTGGTAGCGGGCCTGGAAACGGCTCAGCGAGTTCAGCATCGCCGTCGGGCCGCTGCGGGCGGCGCCGCCTTGGGGGTTATTGGCGGGGTTCATGAATTTGCCGGCCGCGCGCCCGTCGGCGGAGGCGGAGGTGCGCCGGCCCCATTCGGTGTTGGTCTGGTTGTTGGAGATGACGATGAGGTAGTAGTCCATCCCGCGCGCCAGGCCGCGGGCGCGGTTGCCTTTGGCGGTGAACTCGAACAGGTCGTTGGCCAACTCGTCCACTTCGTCGAGGTCGTTGCCGTATTTCGGGCAGTTGGCCAGCTCGCGGCGCATGCCCGCGAACCCGTCGAAATTCGCCAGCAGCGCCTTGTTCACCTCGTCCAAGGTGTAGCGCCGCTCGTCGAACACCAGCTTCTTGATGGCGAATAGCGAGTCGGAGGCGTTGATGTTGCCGTAGGTCTCGTTGGTGCCGCCGAGGTAGCGGATGCCGCCGTCCAAGATGGCTTTGCCGGCGGCAACGCAGTCGCGCATCCACATGCTGGCGAACACAAACGACGCTTCCCGGCCCATCACCTCATAGGAGTGCGCCTGCGCGTCCGCCCCGATGTCGAGGTAGTAGCCGAGCAGCACTTTGTATTGGTCGTACAGCTCCTCGAAAGTGCGCAACTCCGCCGCCGGCTTGAGGTTCACCGGCCCGGCCTTGTAGACCCCGTCCATCGGGTCGATGCCGCCGTTGAGGCAGATGTTGAGCAGTTTGAGCAGGTTGACCAGCACGTTCGGGGTGCCGATGCTCTGGCCTTGGATGACGAACTCGCCGCAGCCGAACGGCACGTATTGCTCGGCTGTCTCGCGGCCGACGCGCATGCCGTACATGGCGGCGGGCACGTTCACGTCGTCGTTGTACAGGGTGGGGTAGGTGGCGCCGGCGCCGATGCAGTCGAGGGCCAGGTCCATGATTTCGGCGGGGGTCTGCTTGTTGAACCGCAGGGTGAATTGCGGCTCGACGTAGCGGCATTCGCGGGTGACTTCGAGGGCGAGCTTGGCGAACTCGTCGGCCGCGGCCGGGTGTTTGCGCCCGTAGCCGCCCACGATGATCCGCCCGTTCACCGTGGTGCGGCGGTTCTCTATCAGCGTCCACAGGCTCTTGAGGTATTCCTTGGCTTCCGCGCGCGTGATTCGGCCTTCGGCGAGGTCGGCGGCCAGGTAGGGGCCGAGGTAGTCGTCCCAGCGGCCGTAGTTTATGCACCCGGCCAGCAGCGCGAACAGCCAGCATTGCTGGATGGCCTGGTGGAACGTTTCGGCGCGCCCGTCGCGGATTTGCGCCAGGGATTCAGCCATGGTTTCCAGCTTGGCGGCGCGTTCGGGCGGCACATCGCCGGCGAGGTGTTTGGCGATTTTGGCCTGGTAGCTGTCCACCACGTCGCGGTAGATGCCCAGCGCGGCCTGGCAGGCCAGCAGGAACTCGTTGCCGGGCTCTTCTTCGAGCCGGGCCCGCAGCCGCGCCGCCATGCCGGACGGACCCAGTTCCAGCAGCGTCTCGTAGTCGAGCATCACCCCGGAGAGCCGGGCGGTGGCCATCAGCGGGTAGTCGCAGTCGATGAAGCGGCCGACGGTGGCTCCGGTGAGGGTGTCGGCGCAGTACAGCGCCTTGGTGTCGTGGTCTTCCCAGTATCCGTACAGCGCGTCCACTCGCTCGCGGTCGGCGGCGGACGGCAGCGCGTCGCGGAAGGCGAGCAGCTTGTCGAAGACGCAGTAGTGCCCCACCCCGCCGACGCTGGTGACGCACCCGAACCCGATGGGCAGGAAGTCCAGCCGCCCAGCGAACCAGTCGCCGTCCTCAATGTCGCGAAATAGCGCCGGGTAGAGCACCCGCAGGCATGCGATCTCGCGCCGCTCCTTTGGCAGCCCGGCGGCCGCCCGGTGGGTCTGGGTGTAGCGCTCCATGAGGGCGAGCTGCCCGTCGGCGTCCAGTTCTGGCGGCAGCTTCTTCGACACCTCGACATTCTGCGCCCCCGCCACGCTGGGCTTGCGGGTTTGGACGTTCATAGTGCCTCGCTGCTGACCTCGACAATCCCCTACAGAATACGCCCAAGCGCAGCGCCACGCCGGTTCAAGCTTGACCATGGCAGTCAACAGCAACACGCTCAGCTCAAGCTACGACACGTAGCTTCGTTTGGTTCTCTTCCGGGGCCTCTGGAAGTGGGTCTTGGACTTGCTGGAGTTGCTCCCGCTTCCGCCTGCTCCTGTCGTGTTCAAACCACTTGATAGGGGCAAATCCCTCAAGCTCCGTGTACCGGCTCCCATAGGCGACCACAACCGCTGGATCAAGGTGGTCGCACAAAACTTTGAAGACATCGATGTACGCAGAAAGGCGGCTCCGGATACCCATTGTCGATACGGCGATACAGGATCCCCGTGGTATTCCTGCGTCAAAAAAGCTGAGGCTGTCATCGGATCCCCAGCCGACAGCGGGCACTACAGTTATGCGGCAAGCATCCTGGGGAAACATGAACGTCTCGATCCGCTGAATGCCGTCATCCCAGATGAGCGCCTTGAAGTGCTTCGTGTAGAGCAGGTCAATCGCCAAGGCCGGTGCCGACCTTGCGGGCGGTTTGCACCCATTCGTGGTCGGTGGGGACGTATTTGATTTTGCCGGCCACCTCGCTGAGGGGGACGGGGGCCGTCTCGTCGCCTTTCACCGCCACCAGCACCCCGTAAACCCCGTCGGCCACCAGGTCGGCGGCGGCGGTGCCGAGGCGGGTGGCGAGCAGCCGGTCGGAG
>JAISTI010000223.1 GCA_031272685.1 Propionibacteriaceae bacterium
GAAAAGCGGGATTGCTGTTCTTCGGCAGCGTTCAGCGCCTCGTCGGGACGGACTTCCACTGCCATATGGGAAGTATAGACACCCGGCGGACGCCGGGGTCAGCCGGGGAGGGCTACTTCTGCACGATCTCCAGCAAGATGCCGCCGGTGGACTTCGGGTGGGCGAAGTTGATCTTGGAGCCGGCGGTGCCCGTCTTGGGCTCGTCGTAGAGCAGCGTGACGCCGCGCTCGCGCAGGATGGCGCTGGCCTTCTCGATGTCGGAGACCCGGTAGCAGACCTGCTGCACGCCGCCGCGGCCGCCGTTGCGCTCCAGCCACTTGCCGATGGTGGTGTCCGGGCCGAGCGAGCCCAGCAACTGCACCTGCGCGCTTTCGGGGAGCTGGTCTCCGGTGCCGAGCATCGCCTCGGCGACACCTTGCTCCTCGTTCACCTCTTTGTGCAGCAGCCGGAATCCGAAGACCTCGGTGTGCAGCTTGATGGCCGCGTCCAAATCCGGAACGGCATACCCGACATGGTCGATGCAAATGAAAACAGAGTCACTCATGGGGGCCACTTTAGCCCCTGGCCCGTCAGCCCAAGACGGAATCGACCAGTTCTTTGGCCTGCTCTTGGACGGCGGCCAGATGTTCGGGGCCGTCCAGCGACTCGGCGTAGATCTTGTAGACGTTTTCGGTGCCGGAGGGCCGGGCGGCGAACCAGGCGGACGGGGTTACCACTTTCAGCCCGCCGATGGGCGCCCCATTGCCGGGCGCCTCGGTGAGGATGGCGGTGATCGGCTCCCCGGCCAGCTCGGCGGCGGTGACGTCGGCGGCGGACAGCTTGGCAAGTTTGGCTTTCTGCTCCCGTGAAGCCGGGGCGTCCACCCGCGCGTAGGACGACGCGCCGAATTCGGCCTCCAGCTCGCCGTAGCGCTGAGAAGGGGATTTGCCGGTGACGGCCTGGATTTCGGAGGCGAGCAGGGCCAGCAGGATGCCGTCTTTGTCAGTCGTCCAGGGCAGCCCGGAGCGGGTCAGGAAGGACGCACCGGCGGATTCCTCGCCGCCGAAGCCGATCGCGCCGCTCATCAGGCCGGGCACGAACCACTTGAAGCCCACCGGCACCTCGACCAGCTTGCGGCCCAGGCTGGCGGCCACCTTGTCGATGATGGACGAGGACACCAGCGTCTTGCCCACCCCCGCCTCCGGGCTCCAGCCGGGACGGTGGGTGAACAGGTAGTCGATGGCCACCGCCAGGTAGGCGTTCGGGTTCAGCAGCCCGGCGTCGGGGGTGACGATGCCGTGCCGGTCGGAGTCGGCGTCGTTGCCGGTGGCGATCTGGTAGGAGTTGCGCTTCGTGATCAGCGAGGCCATGGCGTAGGGCGACGAGCAGTCCATGCGGATTTTGCCGTCCCAGTCGAGCGTCATGAAATACCAGGTTGGGTCTACCACCGGGTTCACCACCGTCAGATCCACCCCGAGGCGCTCGGAGATGTACTGCCAATACTGCACCGAAGCCCCACCGAGCGGGTCGGCGCCGATGCGCACCCCGGCGGAGGCGATGGCGTCGATGTCGATGGCGTTGCGCAGGTCTTCGCAATACGGGGTGAGGTAGTCGAAGGTGGTGACCTGCAGGCTCGCCTGCGCGTAGGGCAGGCGTTTCACACCGGACGGGTCGCGCAGCAGCTCGTTGGCGCGGGCGGCGATGGCGGTGGTGGCTTCGGTGTCCGCCGGCCCGCCGTGCGGCGGGTTGTACTTGAAGCCGCCATCGGCGGGTGGGTTGTGCGAGGGGGTGGCCACGATGCCGTCGGCGCGCGGCCCGTCGTGGGTCTGGTTGTAGACGATGATGGCGCGGGAAACCGCCGGGGTGGGCGTGTAATCCTGCTCGCGCTCGGCGAACACCGTGACGCCGTTGGCGACCAGCACTTCGATGGCGGTCTGCCAGGCGGGCAGCGAAAGGGCGTGGGTATCTTTGCCGATGAACAGCGGGCCGGTGATGCCCTCGCGGGCGCGGAATTCGGCGATCGCCTGGCTGGTGGCCGCGATGTGCGCCTCGTTGAAGGCCGAATTCAGCGACGAGCCACGGTGCCCGGACGTGCCAAACACCACCTGCTGGTCGGGGTTGCCGGGATCGGGGCTGAAATCGTAGTAGGCGGAAATAAGCGTCTCGACGTCGACGAGGTCTTCGGGCAGCGCCGGCTCCCCGGCCCGTGGGTGCGTCATGGTTTCCTCCTGTTCAGCCCAGGCTCTCCGGCCCGATCTCCGGGTTGGTGACGCCCAGCAGCTCGTGCAGCTCGGCGTGCCCGTCCGGCTCATAGCGGAAGATTACCGCGCCGAGCGGGGGCACGACGATGGTGGCGGAGGCCGGATAGCCGTTCAGCCCCTCTTCGCGGGCCACCACCTGCCCGAGGTTGCCGAAGCTGCCCGAACCGTCGTAGGCCCCGGAGTCGGAGTTGAAGATTTCCGTCCAGACGCCCGCGTGCGGCAGGCCGACCCGGTAGCGGGTCCAGGGCTCGGAGGAGAAGTTCACCGCGATGGCCAGCTCCTGGCCGTCCTTGGAACGGCGAAGGTACGAGTAGGTGTTGCCGCCGGCGTCGTCGGCGTTGATCCACTGGAAGCCCGCCGGATCGTTGTCCAGCTCCCACAAGGCCGGATGCGCCCGGTAGAGGTCGTTGAGGTCTTTGACCAGGCGCTGCATGCCACCGTGGCCCCACAGATCCGTCACCCACCATTCCAGCGAGACGGCCTCGTTGAACTCCGGCCGCTGGGCGAACTCCTGGCCCATGAACAGCAGTTGCTTGCCGGGGAAAGTCCACATGAAGGTGTAGAAGGCCCGCAGGGTGGCGAATTTGCGCCAGTCGTCCTGCGGGATCTTGTTGATCATCGAGCCTTTGCCGTGGACGACCTCGTCGTGCGAGATGGGCAGGATGAAATTCTCCGAGTAGGCGTAGATCATCGCGAAGGTCATCTCGTGGTGGTGGTACTGCCGGTAGATGGGCTCCAGCGCCAGGTAGCGCAGCGAGTCGTTCATCCAGCCCATATTCCACTTGAAGCCGAAGCCGAGGCCGCCTTGGTCGACCGGCTTGGTGACGCCGCCGAATGAGGTGGATTCTTCGGCGATGATAGTGACGCCGGGGACGCGCTCGTACAGGTGGCGGTTCACGTAGCGCAGGAAGTCGATGGCTTCCAAGTTTTCGTTGCCACCGTAGATGTTCGGCACCCACTGGCCGGGCTCGCGGGAGTAGTCGAGGTAGAGCATGGAGGCGACGGCGTCCACCCGCAGCGCGTCAATGTGGAATTCGCTCACCCAATACAGGGCGTTGGAGACCAGGAACGATTTCACCTCGTTGCGGCCGTAGTTGAAGATATAGGTGCCCCAGTCTTTGTGCTCACCCTGGCGCGGGTCGGCGTGCTCGTACAGGGCGGTGCCGTCGAAACGGCCGAGGGCCCAGTCGTCTTTCGGGAAATGGCCGGGCACCCAGTCGAGGATGACGCCGATGCCGGCCTGGTGCAGCGCGTCTACCAGGTGGCGGAACTCGTCGGGGCGGCCCAGGCGCGATTCCGGCGCGAAATAGTTCGTGACCTGGTAGCCCCACGAAGGCTCGAACGGATGCTCGGTGACGGGCATGAACTCCACGTGCGTGAAGCCCGCCCATTTGACGTATTCGACCAGCTCTTCGGACAGCTCCAGATAGGTCTTGCCCTTGCGCCACGAGCCGAGGTGCACCTCGTAGATGCTCATCGGCTCG
>JAISTI010000061.1 GCA_031272685.1 Propionibacteriaceae bacterium
CGTCGTCGGCGGCCATGATCGGGATGCCGGCGTCTTTGGCGAGCTGGATCACCTGGGGGCCGACCGCCTGGTCGGGAACCACGATGATGATGCCCTGGACGCCGCGCGCGATGGCGGCCTCGACTTCGGAGACGGCCTTGTTGGCGTCGTCGCCGAGATCGGAAACGGTGATGGTGACATCGCCCGCGGCTTCGGCGGCCGCCTTGGCGCCGTCGGCCTCGTCTACGAAGTACTGCTGGTCGCCCTGCTTCTGCAGGAGGGCGATTTCGATCGGGCCGGAGGTGGTGCCGCCGCCGTTGTCGCCGCCGGTGGACTCGGTCTGACCGGTGGAGCACGCGACGAGGGCCACACACAGAGCGGCGGCCGACAGACCGGCTACCAGCTTGGAGGTGAATCTCATTTAGCTTTCCTTTCGGATTGGTGGGGGCGGACGAACCACTCCCTCGTGTTGGTCTTCCGCGGCTGTCTGGCCGCTACTTACACGCTATGCAACGGGCCCCTGCCCGCGCAAGCGTTTTTGGCTCATCTTTGATAACGATTTGGTCTCATTTGTTAGCGATAACAATACCTGCGCAAGGCCTTTGGGTGTCAAGCCCTTGGAAATACAAGCCTCAATGTGCCTTGAACTGGCCGAATTTGGGCGCGTTGATGATAGCGATAACACGGCGGGCTGGGCGGGTGCTCAGCCTACCTTTCCAGCCGGGCTGGAGGGGTCTGCCATCAGGAAGGCCGGGGCGGCGAAACCGCGATCCGCGAAAGCGCGGCAAACCATGTCGGCGACCTGCCCGGATTCGCCGGCCGGCACCAGGGCGATGGCGCTGCCGCCGAAGCCCCCGCCGGTCATGCGGGCGGCGATGGCCCCGGCGCCGGTGGCGGCCTCCACCGCGACGTCCAGCTCCGGCACCGTCACCTCGTAGTCGAAGCGCAGCGAGCGGTGGGAGGCGGCGAACAGCGGCCCCATGTCGGCCCAGCGGCCGTTGGCGGCCAGCACCTCGAAATCCCGCACCCGCTGGATTTCGGTGACGACGTGGCGCACCCGGCGGGCGGCGACCGTCTCCGGGCCGAGCACCGCGAGCGCGGCTTCGAGATCGGAGACCTCCCGCAGCGAGGAGACTCCGAGCTGCGCGGCGGCTTGTTCGCAGGTGGCGCGGCGGGACGCGTACTGGCCGTCGTTGAGCTGGTGCGGGGCCTTGGTGTCGATGACCAGCAGCTCCAACCCGGCGTCATGCAGCCCGAAGGGCACCTGCCGGGTGGTGAAGTCGAGGAAGTCGATGATGAGGACGTGGTCTTTTTCGGCCCGCAGCGAGGCGCTTTGGTCGAGGCCGCCGGTGGCGGCGCCCACGATCTCGTTTTCGGCGTCGATGGCGGCCAGCACCAGCTCTTGGCGCAGCGCGTCGGAGTCGGGCAGCCCGATCAGGGCGGTTTCGGCGACGGCGAAGACGCAGCTCAGCGCCGCCGAAGACGACAGCCCGGCGCCGAAGGGCACGCAGGAATCCACGAACCCGGTGACGGCGGGAACCGCGAAGCCGCGCCGGCGCATCCCCCAAATGACGCCGGCGACATAACCGCCCCAGCCGTGGACCTGGCCCGGCGCCACGTCTTCCATGGCTGTTTGCCAAACCCTCCCTGGATCGATTTGGGCAGACGAAAGCCGCACCACGTCGTCGGCGGACGGCGTCAGCGCGGCAAAGGTGCGGTGCGGCAACGCGATCGGGGCACACAGGCCGCGGTTGTAGTCGGTGTGCTCGCCGATGATGTTAACACGTCCCGGAGCGGCCCAAACCCCCGATGGCGGGCCGCCGAAGACCGCGGAGAAGCCCTCCCTGGCGCGCGCTGAACCTTCGGTGTCGCCCCAGGCTTCGCCGAAGGTCCGGTTCACATCTCCTCCTTCATGATAACGATAACATCGAACCATGCTTGCGCCGGGTTCCGCAAGCCCCGATATCAAATTGTTGCAAATGCCCGGACGCGCCGCGCGGCCGGGGCGGGCGAAAGTAGAGTATGGGCATGAGCGCTGAACGCGAGCCGGAGGCCGCCGCCAAGAACGGGCGGCGCAAGACCGGCCAGCCGACGATGCAAGACGTCGCCCGGCTGGCGGGGGTCTCCAACCAGACGGTCTCCCGGGTGCTGAACGAGCACCCGTCGGTAAAGCCCGAAACCCGCGATCGGATCCTGGCCGCCATCGACCAGCTCGACTACCGCCGCAACCGCGCCGCCCGCGCCCTCGTCGCGCAACGCACCTTCATAATCGGCGCTGTCGCCGTCACGCCCGACCAATACGGCCCCTCGGCCACACTGGTCGGCATCGAGCGCGCCGCCGGCCGGGCCGGATATTGGGTGTCGGTGGTCTCGCTGCAATACGGGCGCGGCGAAGACATGACGCAAGCGCTGAACCACCTGGAGGAAGGCGGGGTGGACGGCATCATCGTCATCACCCCGAACCACGCCTCGCTGCAGGCGGCCGCGCTTTCCGGGCGCCGCACCCCGCGGGTGGTGGTCACCTCCGGGCCGGCGGGCGAATACGGGCTGGTGTCCGTCGACCTCGACAACGAGGTCGGGGCAGAGCTGGCGGTGCGGCATCTGCTGGAGCTGGGACATTCTGATATCGCTCACATTGCCGGCCCCTCCGACGACTTCCACGCCCGGGTGCGCCAAACCACCTGGCGCAATGTGCTGCGGCAGGCGGACGTGCCGGTCGGCTTCACCGAAGAGGGCGACTGGACGGCCGAGAGCGGCTACCGGGCGGCCCGCGAGCTGCTGCGGGTGAAGGCCCGGCCCACGGCCGTCTTCGCCGCCAACGACCACATGGCCCTCGGCGCGCTGCGGGCCTTCCATGAGGCCGGGCTGGACGTGCCCGGCGACATCTCCGTCGTCGGCTTCGACGACGTCTCCGGCGCCACCAACTTCATCCCGCCGCTGACGACCATCCGCCCCGACCACTCGGTGCTCGGCCAGGCGGCCCTCGACGCGCTGCACGCGCTCATCGCGGGCGAGGACGTGCCGGACCAGCGCATCGCGCCCACCCTCGTGGTGCGCGAATCCACCCGCAAGGTGTGACTATTCGACGGTGACCGACTTCGCCAGGTTGCGGGGCTGGTCGACGTCGGAGCCGCGCAGGGTGGCCAGCTCCAGGGCGAACATCTGCAGCGGCACGATGGCGAGCAGCGGCTGCAAAATAGTGGGCAGCTTGGGCAGCTCGAAGTGGAAATCGGCATAGGGCAGCACCGAGCCGTCGCCTTCTTCGGCCAGCACCACCGTGCAGGCGCCGCGGGCGCGGATCTCCTGGATGTTGGAAACCATCTTGTCGTGCAGCATGTCCCGGCCTTCCGGCGGGACGATCACGAAAACCGGCACGCCTTGGTCGATAAGCGCGATTGGCCCGTGTTTCAGCTCCCCGGCGGGGAACCCCTCGGCGTGCAGATAGGAGATTTCCTTGAGCTTCAGCGCCCCTTCGAGGGCGATGGGATAACCGGCGTGGCGGCCGAGGAAATACACCGACTCCTTGCCGATGAACTCCCGGGCGAGGCTTTGGATGGGCGCGATGCCGTCGAGCACCCGCTGGA
>JAISTI010000140.1 GCA_031272685.1 Propionibacteriaceae bacterium
CGTGCTTTGGGAAACCTGGCCGCTCTCCGCCGAAGACGTGCTCGCCATCGGCGTGCGCCTGGCCGGGGCGCTGGAGTCGGCGCACAAACGCGGCATCCGCCACGCCGACATCAAGCCCGGAAACATCCTCTACGACCTCGACAACAAGCCGATGCTGCGCGATTTCGGCATCGCCGACCTGCTGGCCAGCGACGGCATCGTGGTGCCGGCCTCCCCATGGAGCGCGCCCGAATTCCCCGACGTGTCGGTGCGTTCCGAAGTGTGGAGCCTGGGCGCCACCCTGCGCTCGCTGCTCACCGGCAAGACGCCGCCGTGGGCGGGCGCGCCGCAGGTCCACCCGGCGATAGACCAGTTGCTCGGAAAGTCGGTTTCCGCCTTCGAGACGCGGTACGCCTCCGCCGCCGAGTTCGGCGAGGCGATGCGCGCGGTGCAGGCCGAGCTGGGCCTGGCCCAAACCCCGATGGACGTGGTGCCGCCCGGCCCGGCCGCCGAGATTCCCTGGTATGTCGATCCGGCCTACCGGCCCGGCGTTGCCCCGCAAGTTGCCGTCGCGGCCCCCGAGCCGCAAACTCCGCCACCTGCCGTCGCGGCTCCTGAGCCGCAAGCCCCGCCACCTGCCGTCGCAGCCCCCGAACCGCAATCCCTACCACCTACGGTCGCGGCCCCCGAGCCGCAATCCCCGCGCTACGACGAGCCGAGCCCGGTGGAAACGACCGCCCGGCGGGCGCTGCTGGAGCCGATACCCCCGGTGGTGACGGCCGCCACCGCGCCGATCCCCGACTCGGTGTTCCGGCCCGAAGAGCCGCCGCAGTTCGCGCAGCCCGCGCCGCTGCCGGTGTCCGCCGCCGCCGAGCTGCCCAAGGCCGAGCAGCCGGACAAGCCGTCCAAGCCGAAGAAAACCCCGCCCAGCCCGCAACGGGTGGGCCTGATGCTCGGGCTGGCCGCGCTGTTCGTCATAATTGTGGGCCTGGCTACGCTTTACGGAGTTTCCTCCATGAACCTGCTCAGCGCCCCCGTCTCCACCCCCACTCCGAGCGCCACCGAAACCGCAGCGCCCACCGAATCGCCCACCGCCGAGCCGGAGCCCACCGAAACCCTGGCTCCGGAGCCCACCGAAACCCCGGATGCCGAGGGCGGCAGCCCGCTGGAGCCCGGCGCCGTCTACACCTGGGGCGGGGGCAGCCTCAGCGCCGGCGCCGCCAACAGCGACAGCGGCTACTCCGACATTCCAGACCTTTCCGACGTGCGGGCCATCGCCGCCGGCGAAAAGTCCGCCTACGCCCTCACCGACGGCGGCGAGGTCTACGCCTGGGGCGACAACGAATACGGCCAGCTCGGCACCTCAGACAACAAATCCCAGCAGCAGCCCGCCCAGGTCTCCGGCCTGACGGACATCACCGCCATCGCGGCCGGATGGGGCGCCGCCTACGCGATCTCGTCCGACGGCGTGCTCTACGGCTGGGGGCAAAGCTACCTCGGCACCGGAGACGACCAGAACAGCAACGAGCCCGCCGAACTCGACCTCGACGGGGTGATGGCGGTGTCCGTCTCCCCGAATTCCGGCTACGCGCTGCTGGACGACGGCAGCGTGTGGGGCTGGGGATATTACACCCCGAAATCACCGGGCCACTGGAAGGTTTCCGAAGAGCCGGTTCGCATCGACGGGCTCAACAACGTGGTGCAGATTGCCGGCAGCTGGCAGTCGGCCTACGCCCTCGATTCGCAGGGCAACGTCTACTCCTGGGGTATGAACAATTCCGGCGAGCTGGGGCTCGGCTCGGACGTCTCGTTCAGCATCGACCCGATGAAAGTGGAAATCGAGGGAGTCAGCAAGCTCATAGCCACCGAAGACGCGGCCTACGCGCTCAAGACGGACGGCACCGTATGGGCTTGGGGGCCGGCGCCGGCGCTGCTCGGCCAGCAGACGCTCACTCCGGCGCAGCTTCCGGGGCTCGAAGGCGTCAGCGCCATCTTCGGCGGATACCACGGCTTCTGGGCGCAGATGGAGGACGGTACGGTCTTCCACGACGGCGCCGAGGTGCCCGAGCTTTTCGGGGCCACCATGATCACCGGCGCCGACCGCTCCACCCCGGCCAGCTACTTTGCCGTCCGGGCTGAATGAGCGAAGTACAATAGCCACACCAGTATCACGAATCTTGGGGGATTGATGAAGCGACTGGCCATGATTGCCTTGGCGGCAGTGTTGGCGCTCGGCCTAGCGCCCACTCCAGGCCGAGCGGCCGCCACCGGAACCTTGCAGGAGCTGTTCCCCGACGCCCGCCTGGCGCAGGGTGTCTACGACAAGCTCGCCGCCGACGGCGTCGCCTGGCGGCCGGCCTCGGTCAGCGCGGGCACCGTCACCGACGCCCAGCTGGCCACCGTGTCCGGGCATCTGAACCTTTCGAATTACGGCATCGCCGACCTCACCGGCATCGGGCAGCTTTCCGCCATCACCGGGCTGTCTCTGGACGGCAACGCCATCACCGCGCTCCCCGCAGGCGTGTTCGACCCGCTCACCGCGCTGGCCACCCTGAAT
>JAISTI010000168.1 GCA_031272685.1 Propionibacteriaceae bacterium
AACCGCTTCGTCGGCTACGTGTTCGACTTCTCAAAATTCCAGCACGCCAACACCATCCGCAAGACAATCGCCTATGTCCGCGCCAACTACGCCAGGCGCGTCACCCTCACCGAGGCCGCCAAAGAAGTCTGGATGTCGCCCAGCCACCTGAGCACGGTTTTCTCCGCCGAAATGGGCATGGGCTTCAGCGAATACGTGCGGGAGTTCCGCATCGAGAAGGCCAAAGAACTGCTGCTGGGCAACACCCCGATCGCCGAGGTCGCCGCCGCGACGGGTTTTTCCGACCAGAGCTATTTCACCAAGGTCTTCACCAAACAGGCGGGCGTCTCCCCCGCGCAATTCCGCCGCCAGGCCGGTGGTGGGCGTCGATGAGGTTAAGAGTTGAACGGGCTCACACGAGGCCCAGATATTCCTCAAGGGTGAGCTTGCTGCCCTTGAACGCCTTCGAATGCGCGGTGCCGATGTAGCGGAAGTGCCAGGGCTCGTAGTTGAAACCGGTGATCTTCGTCTTCCCTTTCGGGTAGCGCATGATGAAGCCGTACTTCCAGGCGTTCCGGGCCACCCACTTTCCGGCCGCCGAGCGCCCGAAGGCGTAGCTTCTCGCCGAGCCAGAACGCAGGTCGAAGGCCAGGCCGAGGTTGTGCTCGCTGCCGCCGGGCGGGGCGGCCATTCCCTGGTTCTTGCCCAGGATGCGCACGTTGCGCTTGTAAATCGCCTTCTGGGTGGCGAACGAGCGGTAGCCCTGCGAAATATAGATGGAATGGCCGGCTTTTTTCGCCGCCTTCTGCATCTTCTTGAACGCGTCGGAGGCCTCTTTGTCGGAGCCAGTGAGCCCCTTGCCCATCTTGATGTAGGAGGCCTTCACCCGATGCTGTTTGCTGACGACCCAAATCCCCTTGACGATGAAGGGCTCGGTGAGCTTGGCACCGGTGTTGGAAGTCTTCACCGTGACGGACTTGCTGGTCTTCGCCTTCGGTTTTTCGCCATGGGCGGAAACTGTGACCCGCACCGCCACTTTGTGCCCAAGGTCTTTGGCGGTCAGCCAGTAGCAGTTCGCAACGGCCCCTTTGATGGCCTTGCCGTCGCGCAGCCACGTGAAGGCGGGGGAGCCCCAGCCGGAGAACATCGCCCGGAGCAAGAACCCGACTTTAGCCGTTCCCGAAATGGCCGGACGCTCGAACTCGACCGCGTGCGCGGGGGCAGCCGTCGGGCAAAGCAGACCCAACATGAGCACTAGGACGGTAAGCAGACGGGACAAGATGACCTCCGGGTGAACAATACCGCCTGCCAGCGCTCTGCGCTCCCCTTTGTTCACCAGCCACAGTTCCCGCGCCCGCAAAGCCGCCGCCGAGATGCCGCCGTCGGCGGGTGGTGGCCGGCCGGATGGCGTGAATCGGCGGCGGGCGGCGGCGGGAACGGCTAGCGTAGGGTGTCGAATGGTCGAATAGGAGGCGGCAATGCGGCGCGGCGCGATTTGGCTGACGGCGGTGGCCTTGCTCGCCGCCCTGTGCTCCTGCACCGAGCCGTCCCCCGACACCCCGCAAGAAGTGGCGGGCACATCCAGCCCGGCGGCCAGCGAAACCCAACCAGCACTGGCCGGGGAAGTGGAGGTGTTCTCCTGGTGGACGGCCGGAGCGCAGGCGCGGGGGCTGGAGGCGCTGCTTGGCGTCTTCAAGGAAAAATACCCGCAGGTGAATTTCGTCAACAGCGCCGTCACCTCCGGCGGCGGCACCGGCCAAGATCTGCTGGCGCAGCGCCTCGAAAACGGCCAGCCGCCCGACTCGTTCCAATTGCACGCCGGAGCCGAGGCCGCCGACTACATCGCCGCCAAACAGGTCACCGACATCACCCTGCTCTATGAAGAGTTCGGGCTGGAAGAGGCCTTCCCCGCGGAACTGCGCAAACTGGTCACCGTCGACGACAAGGCCTACGCCATCCCCACCGACGTGCACCGCGCCAACGTGCTGTGGGCGAATGTTAAGCTGCTGCAGGCCGCCGGTCTGCCCGCCGACAAGATTGAATTCGCCGACATCGACTCGTTCCTGTCAGTGCTGGCGCAGATCCGCGAACGCACCCCCACCGTCACCCCGCTGGCCGTCGGCAATACCTGGTGCCAAGTCCACCTGTTCGAGACGGTGCTGCTCGCCGACCTCGGCGCGGCCAAATACCGCGGCCTTTTCGAGGGCACGGCTGATTGGAACGGGCCGGAGGTGGCGGCCGCCATCGGGCACTTCGCCGCGCTCCTGGGATACGCGAACACCGACCGCGACCTGCTGGATTGGGAACCCGCCGCCCAGTTGCTCGCCGACGGGCGGGCGGCGTTCAACATCATGGGCGACTGGATGCCGGAACTGCTGGATTCCAAAGGCATGGTGGCGGGAACCGATTATCTTTGGGCGCCGGCGCCGGGCACGCTCGGGGCCTTCGACTTCGTCGCCGACTCTTTCCCGCTGGCCGAAGGCGCGCCGCATCCGGCCACCGCCAAAGCCTGGCTGGAAGTGGTGGCCTCGGCAGCCGGCCAGGTGGCCTTGAGCAAGGCGAAAGGCTCCATCCCGGCCCGCTCCGACATCGACCTTTCCGAGTTCTCCGCCTACCAGCAGGCGAGCGCGTACTCGTACTCCCACGACGAACTGGTCGGCTCGCTGCAACACGGGGCGATGGCCGGCATCGCGCAAGTGGACGCGGTGGGCCAGGCGGTGGCGAAGTTTGCGGCCACACCCATGGGGGCGGCCGACCAAGGGACTTTCCAGGCGGATTTGGCGGCGGTTTTCACCGCCGGATAGCGCGCCGGCTCATAGCTCCCACTCGCCGACCGGCGCGGGACGGGCGAAGAACTGGTGGTAGACGACGTGGGCGGCAGCCGCGAGCGCGAGCAAGAACAGGAGCTTCTTCACAACCGGTTACCTTAGCGCCGGGCCCCCAGATGCCCGGCGGCGGGCCAAAGGCCGGATAAGCTGGCGGACGTGTGGAAGCGAATGCCCGTGCTGGCGGCGCTGCTGGCGCTGGCCGGCTGCACGGCCGCCGCGACGCAGACCCCCACCCCCACCCCCACCCCCACCCCGGATCCGGTCATCGGCCTGGCCATCGGGG
>JAISTI010000235.1 GCA_031272685.1 Propionibacteriaceae bacterium
GCCACGGGGAAGACCGGCCCTGCTGCCCGACGGAAAGGATTGCCTAGTCAATAGGACTGATATGCAGCACAAGAGTGTCAGCCGCTTCGCGCGCACCGCCATCGCCATGGTGATGACCACGGCGATGGTTTTTTGCGCCGCCGGGGTGACGCTGGCGAACATCGCCGACGCCGCCACCAAAACCTACGCCGCCACCGGGGAGCTGAACATCCGCTCCGGCCCGTCCACCTCCACCGACATCCTGTACACCCTGAAGAAGGGCGACCTGGTGCAGGCCACGGGCAAGGCGGCCAACAACTGGCTGCCCATCAAATTCGCCGGCGGCTCGGCGTATGTGTACGCCCAGTTCGTGAAGGCCAAGACCTCCACCGACCCGGTGCGCACCGACGTCGCCGGCGCCAAGGTGACCACGGTGAACGTCAACCTGCGCGACAAAGCCAGCCTGTCTTCCAAGATCATCAAAGTGCTGCCCAAGGGCACCGAAGTTTCCGCCACCGGGCGCACCTCCGGCGAGTTCTCCGAGGTGACCGTCTCGGGCAAGATCCGCTGGCTCTACACCAGCTATCTGGGCCGCCCGATCACCGGGGCCGATCCCGGCGCGAGCGAGGCGATCACCCCGGCCGAGCCGCTGCCCGCCGTCGTCGGCGAGGCCACCGCCAACGCCGCGCTGGCGCTGCGGGCCGAGGCGTCCGTGACCTCCGCCTCGCAGGGCACCGTCCCCAAAGGCGCGGTGGTGCAGCTCACCGGGCAGCACCTGGCGCAGTATTCACAGGCGGTGTACAACGGGGTGGCCGGCTGGATCCTCACCGGCTTCTACACCACCGCCGTCGCCGCGCTGCCCACCTCGGGCGCGAAACGCTACATCAACGCCACGAACGTGAACCTGCGCGCGGGGGCGGACGTGGAGAGCGAGAAGATCGCGGTGCTGGCCTACGGCACGCTGCTCGTCACCACCAAGCTCGCCCAAAACAACTACACCCAGGTGATCTGGTCGGGCCAACTGCGGTGGGTGTCCACCCAGTATCTGAGCGCCACCGCCCCGGCGGCCGGCGACCTCGGCTCCGCCAGCCTGAACAAGCTGGAAAAGTACGGCAAGGCGGCCGTGGTGGAAATCCGCGAGGCGTTCCCGGAAATCACGTCGATTGGCGGCTGGCGCTCCAGCTCCGCCTATTCTTCCGACCACCCCAACGGCCGGGCCATCGACATCATGATCCCCAACTACAAGAGCAACAAGGCGCTCGGCGACAAGATCGCCGCGTGGGTCATCGCCAACGGCGAGCGGCTGCACGTCACCTACCTGATCTGGTATCAGCGCAACTGGCGCATCTCCCGGGGATCCTGGACGAAGATGGCCGACCGCGGCTCCGACAACCAGAACCACAAGAACCACGTCCACGTATCGTTCTATCCGAGCTGAAAACGCCCGGTCGAAACAAAAGGGGGGAATATGAACGAACACGACATCTGGTACGAGGCCTGGCAGGCCGCCGGCAAGGCGCGCGCCCTGGCTGAAACCTTGACAAACCGCGAGGTGCAATCCGGCTTGGAAGCCCTGGCCGAGATGCTGCGCGACGCCGCCGCCGCGGAGGCGCTGGCAGCCAGCTAGCCGCCGCTACCAGGCGCGCGAGCCGACTGCCGCGATGCGGATAGACGCCGGGGTGCCGGAGCCGTCACGGCGCGGATCGGGCGCGGGCAGATTCGACGGGAAGCCGTCGGCGGTGGCCGCGATAGCCGGGGGCAGGCCCACCCAGCCGAGATAGAGGGTGTCTTCGCCCTTGAGGAAGCGGTGGCAGCGCACCCCGCCGGTGGCCCGGCCTTTCTCCGGGAACGCGCTGAACGGCGTGACCTTGATGCTGCCGGGATGGCGGGTTTCCCGCCCGGTTTCCTTGCCCGCGTTGGTGACGACGACCGCGTCGGCCAAATCCGCCGCGCCGAAGAAGATGGCCTGCGCGCCGGGGCCAAGCTTCACCCCGGCCATGCCGCCGCCCTGGCGGCCCTGCGGGCGGACGGCCGCCGCCGGGTAATGCAGCAGCTGGCCTTCGGTGGTGATGAAGACGAGGTGCTGCTGCTCGTGGCGCAGCTCGGCAGCGCCGACCACCTCGTCGCCGTCTTCCAGGCGGATGACCTCCCAGGATTCCTGGCCGCGCGGCATCTCCGGGTTGGTGCGCTTGACGGTGCCCTGGCGGGTGCCAAGCGCCCAGCCGAAGGTGCTGGCGCCGAGCGTGGTGAGGGCGAGCGGCCGCTCCCCCGGCGCCAGCCCCAGCAGCGCGTCGGCCGGTTTGCCGGCCCGCAGGTCGGGGGCGTCTTGGGTGAGCATGATGGCCGGTAGCGCTTGCGCGCTGGCTTTTACCAGGCGGCCGCGGCTGGTGAGCACGCCGAAATCGCCGCGGGTTTTCACCACGGAAACAATCACATCGAACTCCTGCCGCGCGCCGACGGTCGGCAGCGGCGCTTCGGAATCCCAGCGGCCGAGGCGGCCGGTGGAGCCCAGCAGCACCTGGCACACCTGCCCGGAGCCTTCCGGCGGCGCCGCCTCCGCCCGCTCGGCGCGGGCCAGCTCGCGCAGTTTCGCGTCGATTTCGCCCAGCCGCGCCACCAACCGCGCCCGCTCGGCCTCCAGCTCTTTTCGCTCCGCCGTATCCATGCCCACGACTCTACAAGAACGGGTTGGCCGGCGGCGGGTTCGTGTATGGTTCGGCTGCGATGAACATCACACTTATCCGCCACGGCGTCACCGAATGGAACACCACCGGGCGTTTCCAAGGCAAGACAGACGT
>JAISTI010000044.1 GCA_031272685.1 Propionibacteriaceae bacterium
CCGAACCCGTGCCTGCGCTGCAACGAGAAGATCAAATTCGAGGCGGTGCTGCGCCGCGGCCTGGCGCTCGGCTTCGACGCCGTCGCCACCGGGCATTACGCGCTGACAAGGGAAAACGATGGAGTGGTGCGGCTTTTCCGCTCCGCCGAGCCGGCCAAAGACCAGTCGTATGTGCTCGGGGTGCTGAACCAAGAACAGCTCGCCCACTCCCTCTTCCCCCTCGGCCCGGCCGCATCCAAGGCCGGCGTGCGCGCCGAGGCCGCCGCCCTCGGGCTGTCGGTGGCCCGCAAACCCGACTCCAACGACATCTGCTTCATTGCCTCCGGGGACACTCCCGGCTACCTGCGCGCCCATCTCGGCGAACGTGAGGGCGACATTCTGGACGAGCAGGGGCAGGTGGTCGGCCGGCACCTGGGCGCGGCGCAGTTCACCGTCGGCCAGCGGCGGGGCCTGCATCTCGGCCGCCCGGCCGCCGACGGGCTCCCCCGCTATGTGATCCGCACCGACGTGGCTGCCAACACCGTCACCGTTGGGCCGCGCGCCAGCCTGGCCGTGGCCGCGATGCGGGGCATCAAGCTCACCTGGACCGAAGCCCAGGTCACGGCCCCGTGGCGCGGGCTCGCCCAGTGGCGGGCGCACTCCACCCCCGCCCCGGCGGAGTTCAGCTATCCGGACGGCGGGCTGCGGGTGGAGTTGGACGAACCGGCCTGCGGACTCGCGCCCGGCCAGCAGGTGGTGTGCTACGACGGCGAGCGGGTAGTCGGCAGCGCTGTCATCTCCCAAACGGCCGGACCCGGCGATAGGCTGGCCGGGTGAGCAAAGCCGTCCCGCGCCCGCCGGAGCCGCACCCGTCCGGGGCGCGGCCGCCGCAGCTCGACCCGCGCGCCATCCCCGCCCATGTGGCGATTGTGATGGACGGGAACGGGCGCTGGGCGAAGGCCCGCGGCCTGGCCCGCACCGAAGGCCACACCCGCGGCGAGGGCGCGCTCTTCGACACCATCCAAGGGGCCATCGAAATCGGGGTGCGCTACCTGAGCGTCTTCGCTTTCTCCACCGAGAATTGGCGCCGCTCCCCCGACGAAGTGCGCTGGCTGCTGGGCTTCAACCGCACCGTCATCCGCCGCCGCCGCGACGCCCTGAACGAGATGGGGGTGAAAGTGCTGTGGGCCGGGCGGGCGCCGAAACTGTGGCAGTCGGTGATCAAAGAGCTGCGGGCCGCCGAGCGGCTCAGCCGCCACAACGACACCCTCACCTTCCAGTTTTGCATGAACTACGGGGGCCGCGCCGAAATCGTGGACGCCGCCCGCCGGATCGCCGCCGACGCCCGTGACGGGCGGCTCGACCCGTCCCACCTGAGCGAAAAATCGTTCCACCGCTACCTGTACCAGCCGGAAATCCCGGACGTGGATCTGTTCATCCGCTCCTCGGGCGAGCTGCGGCTTTCCAACTTCCAGCTCTGGGAGAGCGCCTACGCCGAACTGGTCTTCGTGGACAAACTGTGGCCGGATTTCGACCGGCGCGACCTCTGGCAGGCGATCGGCGAATACGCCGGGCGTTCCCGGCGCTACGGCTCGGCCTGAACGGCTGGCCCTACAGCTCTCCGTCGGCGATTTCGCCGAGCAGCTCGCGCGAGGGGATGAAGAACACCTGCCCGGTGCGGATTTCGCTGAATTTGAGCAGGTAGTCGCCCATGGCGAGCATCTGCTTGAGCATGTCGCGGGTGACGTGCCAGTGGCGGGCGTAGCCGATGAAGTAGGTGCCGGTCTCGCCGGTGCCGAGGTTCGAGAAGGGGACGTTCATGCGCACGATCTTCTGCTCCTCGCCGTCCCACTCCACTTTGGCGGCAGCGTTGTGGGCATTGGGCAGCTTGTCGCCGTCGTCCAGCTCCAGGTCGGAGAATTTTCGCCGCCCGACGGCCCGTTCCTGCTCTTCGACCGCGAGGCCTTTCCAGAAGTCCATATCGTGCACCCATTTTTGGGCGAAGGCGTAGGAGCCGCCGGCGAAATCCGGGTCTTCGTCGCCGATGACGGCGTAGTCGGCGGCGTCGGCCTCCGACGGGGCTTCCGTTCCGTCGATGAAGCCGATGATGGCCCGGCCTTCGAAATAGCGGAACCCGGCGGTCTCGTCCACCACGGTGGCGGCCGGGGCGAAGAACTCCCGGAGCTGGTCCACGATTTCATAGAGCGCGGCCTGCTGGCCGGCGCGCAGGTGGATGAAGATGTCGGCGGGGGTGCCCGGCATGGTGTATTGGCCTTCGCTCAGCCCGGCGTAGTCTTCCAGCTCGGCCGGCTTGGCGGCGCCGGGAAAGAGATAGTCCCAGGCTTTGTCGGAGAACCCGAAAGCGCATTTCACGTCCGCCTCGGGCATCCGGATGCGCATCGAGTTCAGGATGGGCGCCAGCCGCCCGGCCAGCTCTTCCACCGCTTCCTTCTCAGCTTGCTGGTCTTCGCGGCGCAGGGCGAGGGTTAGGAAAACGACGTTCAATCCGGAGTCTTTGTAGACATCTTGGGACGCTTGGGCGTTGATGGGCATACTCCTCCTTTGTCAATCAGCATCCCAAGCCTAAGCCATCGGCGCGGGCCGGAGGCAGCGCTGGGCGAATATGCTGGCGGCGTGGAATTCGGGCCGGACCAAGTGGTGAAGCGCCGCGCCCGCGCGCCGAAGGGTTTCTTCGCCGCCGAGGCCGCCGGGCTGCGCTGGCTGGCGGTTTCCGGGGGCACGCGCGTCGCCCGGGTGTTGGACGTTTCCGGCAGCCACATCGCCTTGGAGCGCATCCGTGACGGCGCGGCGAGCCGGCGGGCGGCGGCGGCTTTCGGCGAGTCGCTGGCCCGCACCCACGATGCCGGGGCGGCCGGTTTCGGCGCGCGGCCAAGCGGGTATTCCGGGCCGTGTTTCATCGGCGAGATCGGGCTGCCGATGCCGGCCGGTGCCGAGGTGGCGGGCTTGCGCTGGGGTGAGTTCTACGCCGACTACCGGGTGCTGCCGTATGCCCGGATGGCAAGGGAAGACGGCAGCTTCGGCGCCGGCGAGGCGCGGGTCTTCGACCGGCTGGCCGACCGCTTGCGCGCGGGCGAGTTCGACGACGACGCGCCCGCCGCCCGCATCCACGGCGACCTCTGGGCGGGCAACGTGCTTTTCACCTCAGACGAGGCGGTGTTGATCGACCCGGCCGCCCATGGCGGGCATCGGCTCGCCGACCTCGCGATGCTCTCTTTCACCGGCTTCCCGCACCTGGAAACGGTTTGGGATTCCTACGAAGCCAGCTCGGAGTGGCTGCCGGCAGGCTGGCGCGGCTTGGCACCGCTGCACCTCGTCCACCCGCTGCTGGTGCACACCGCGCTCTTCGGCTCCGGCTGGGCCGGGGCCGCCTTGCGCGCCGCTGAGCGCTACCGGTGAAGACTGACCAACAGCCTCCAAACAGCCAACTATCCGCCGCCCAAAACCGCACCAGCCGCCCGGCGCGGCCATAGAGTTCCGCCATGAGCAAACCGAGAATCCAAGAAGTCACATTCGATTGCGCCGACCCCGCCAAGTTGGCCGCCTTTTGGGGCAAGCTGTTGGAGCGCCCCTGGGGCAACAAACCCGGCTTTGCCGGGGTGGTGGACGCCGGGCCGACCTACCTGCTTTTCCAGGTGGTGCCGGAGCCGAAAAGCTCGCCCAAGAACCGGCTGCACCTCGACATCGAGGTGGACGACATCCACGAATGGGTGGCACGCGCCGAGGCCTTGGGCGCTACCCGGGCCGGCGATTTCCACGACGACCCCGGCGGCGGCGGCTTCGTCGTCATGCAAGACCCGGAGGCCAACGAGTTCTGCCTGATCGCCCAGCCCGAAGGCTCCTTTTCCGCCCTGCTGCGCTCCGTCGTCTCCGCCGAATAGCCGCCAGCCACGGCCCCGCAGGGAGCAGGTCATCAAGGGCGCCGCTCAGCGCCGGAAAACCTCTTGGCCGCCGACGAGGGTGGCGAGCACCTTGACGCCGGGCAGTTCCATGGGGTCGGCCTCGAACGGGTTTCGCTCCAGGATTGCCAGATCCGCCAGCTTTCCAGCGGCGAGCGAGCCAGTTTCGGCTTCCCGGCGGCAGACCCACGCTGAACCGGCGGTGTATGCCGTCCAGACGCGTTCGAGCGGGATTGCCTGTTCGGGCAGCAGCGGCGGCGTGCCGGGGCTCTCCGGGTCGCGGCGGGTCACCGCCACCTGCATCGCTTCCAGCGGGTTGGCGGTGGAGACCGGCCAATCCGAACCGGCCGCCAGGTGCGCGCCGGCCGCCAGCAGGTCGCGGAACGGGTATTGGCGGGTGCGCAGCGCCGGGTCCAGGAACGGCAGCGTCAGCTCGCGCATCTGCGGCTCAGGCTGCGCCCAAAGAGCCTGGATGGTGGCCGTCGCGCCGAGAGCGGCAAAGCGTGGCACGTCTTCGACGCGGATCATCTGCAGGTGGGCCAGGTGGTGCCGGTTATCTGACGACCCGTTCGCGGCCCTCGCCGCCGCAATCGCGTCCAGGGCGAGCGTCACCGCCCGGTCGCCGAGGGCGTGGAAATG
>JAISTI010000065.1 GCA_031272685.1 Propionibacteriaceae bacterium
CGCGCGGCCTCGGCGAAGCGCACCGCGCCGTAGAGCCCGTCGCGGTCGGTGAGCGCGAGGATGCCCATGCCAAGCTCGGCCGCCCGCGCGGCCAGCGCCTCCGGCTGCGAGGTTCCGTAGCGGAACGAATACCCGGAAGCCATCCGCAGATGCGCGAACTCGGCCATGTCAATCCAGCACCGCCCGCAGCCGCCAGCGCCCCGAGCCCCAGGTGTGGGATAGCTCGTAGACGCCGTCCGAGCCGCCGTCGATTGGCAAGGCTGAGACCCGCCAGACTTCTTCTTCCCCGACGAGGTCGCCGTCTTGGTTCACCCCGCCGGACCAGATTCCGCCGCCCAGGCCCCCCGCGTGCCACCAGTCGGCCGTCTCCACCCATTTCGTCAGCACGTCTTGCACCAGCCACCACCGGTGCCGGCGGCGGAATTTCACCGGCCGGAAGGCGTCGTCGACCACGCCCGACACCACTTCGATGTCTTCGTCGTAACGGCGCATGGCTTCCTCCCATATATCGAACGGCTGTTCGATAAGGAATCCATCCTATTGCGCCTTACGGCCTACCTGTCAATACCCGCAACTGCGCGGTTCCCTTCGGTCGTGGCATAGCGCGGGGATTCAACTCAAGAGATGACGGTGGGGTTCCAGCCGTCGGCGCGCAGAGGCGCCTCCAGGGCGGCGGCGTCGCCGACGACGATCAGAGACGGCTCGCGGGTCAGGTCGGCGAAGGCGGAGGTGGCGCTTTCCGGGGTGACTTCCCACAGGGCCTGCTGGAAGCGGTTGGGGAAGCCGGGGTCAAGGCCCAGGGACAGCAGCGAGCACATGGCGTCCACAAGCTGCTGGGCGGTCTGGTATTCGCCGGGGTTGGCGCCGACGGCGTAGTGCACCGCCGCGTCCACCTCGGCCTGGGTGAAGGGGGCCGCGGATATGTCCACGAGCCCGCGCATGGTGGCGATGGCCTCGGCGGCGACATCGTTGCGGAAAGACGCCGAGGCGGTCAGCAGCCCGCCGGAGCGCATCGGGTAATTGCCCATATGCGCGCCGTAGGTGAAGCCCTTTTCCTCGCGCAGCACCCGATTGAGCCGACTCAGGAACGCGCCGCCCATCGCATAGCACGCCACCCAGATGTCGGCGATGCGCGGGTCAGCGTTGTCCAGGCCGAAGCTGCCATAGAGCACGTTGGCCTGCACCGAGCCGGGGCGGTCCACCAGCACGCAGGCGGGCGGGTTCGCCTCCGGTGCCTCGTGGATGATTTCCGCGCCGGGATCGCGGGTGAACTTCTTTTCCAGCCTTTCAAGCTGCGCGATCGGGTCTTCGGGGAAATCTCCGGCCACTACGAGGACTGCCCCAGCGGGCCGGTAGTAGTTGTCGCGGAAGGCGCGCACGTCTTCCGGCTGGATGGCCTCCACCTGCGCGGCCGTGCCCAGCCGGGGGTGGGCCGCCCGGTATTCGGGCTTTATCAGGGCCTCGCGCAGCGCCAGCCGGGCGCGGGCGGACGGCACCGCCAGCGTCTGCTCGATGTCGGAGATCCGGATGGCTTTGCGGCGCTCGACGTCGGCGTCGGCCAGCTGAGCCTCCGCCAGCGCCTCATCGGCAAGCGCGAAAGCCTTTCCGGCGTTTTCCGCCGGCACGTCCATCCGGCCGATGGCCCCGGCGTAGTTCACCGCGCCGCCAATCGAGCCGCCCAGATCTTCCACCGCTTCGACGAAACCGGTGCCGGGATGGCCCAGCGTGCCGTCGTCCATGACGGAGTACGTGAGCGCGGACAGCCCGTGCAGGTGGCCGGGCTCCAGGTTCATCGGGGTGTCGATGGCGATCCCGCCGGCGGCGATGTGCTGCCCCGGACGGTCGAACACCAGCACCCGCAAGCCGGTGTCGAGCACCGCTTCCCGGGGTGCGGGCAGCTGCCAGGGTTTCGGCGGTTTCACCGCGGGACGGCTAGCCATCGTCCTCCTTCAAGTAGCGCAGAACCCCGCGGTGGTCCGGCAGCAGCAGCTGGGCGCCGCGGCGCAGGTCGTCGGCGTCCATAGACAGCAGTTGGTCCAGACGCCGGTTCACCATTTCGGGATCGCCGAACAGGGTGGCGTATTCGCTGAAGTCGTCGGCCCGGGTCTCGAATTGGGCCAGCGCCCCCAGCCATTCGGCCTCCATGCGCACCTTGGTGCGGTAAAGCTCCGCCTCGGTGGGCCCCTCGTCGGCGAAGCGGACGAGCACCTCGTCCAGGCGTTCTTCCAAATCGGAAAGCGGGCAGCCGGGCAGCGCGACGGCGCTCACCAGGCCGAGCGAGTTTCCGCCGATCAGGTCGAAAACCCCGCCGGCCACCCCGGCGGAAATCTCCAACTCGCGCACGAGCCGGCGTTCCAGACGCGAAGAAGGCCCGTCGCCGAGGATGCTGAGCACCGCGGTCACCGCGTCGAAATCGCGGGTGTCGCGCACCGGCAGCCGGAAGACGTATTGCACGGCGTCGGCGGGCACCGGGCGGCGCAGGTTCTTCTGCGGCACATCTGCAAGCGGCGGAAGGCTCGCGCTGGGCGCGCGCGCCGGCTTGTCCGCCGCGGGGATGCCGCCGAAATAGCGCTCGGCCAACTCGAACCCCTGCTCGGGGGTGACGTCTCCCACCAGCGAGATGACGGCGTTCGCGGGCAGGTAGTGCTCGCGGAAAAAGGCGGCGGCGGCGGCCGCGGTCGCGGAGTCGACGTCGGCCATCGAGCCGATGACGGAGTGGTGGTACGGGTGCCCTTCCGGGAAGGCCAGTTCCAGCAGGTGTTCGATGGCGTCGCCGTATGGGACGTTGTCATAGCGTTGCCGGCGCTCTTCTTTCACCACCTCCCGCTGGGTGGCGATGCCCTCCTCGGTGAGGTGGTCGGGCAGCGTGGCCAGCCGGTCGGCTTCCATCCACAAAGCCAACTCCAGCGCGCCGACGGGAACCGTCTCGAAGTAGTTGGTGCGGTCGAAGCTGGTGGTGGCGTTCGCCGAGCCGCCCACCGACTGCAAAGTGTTCAGGTGCTCCCCGGAGGCGACGTTCGCCGAGCCTTGGAACATCAGGTGCTCGAAGAGGTGCGCCCAGCCGGTCTGGCCGGGAAGCTCGTCCCGCGAGCCGACGTCGTACCAGATGCTGATCGCCACCATTGGGACACAGGGATCGGGGTTGACGATGACACGCATACCGTTGCCGAGCGTTTGAGAATACAGCGGATAGTGAACTCGCCCACGGGAAATGGCATCGTGGGGGCCCCCTGGCATGCCCGTAGTCTAGGAGTTGATTCGCCAGTCCCGCCTACTGCGGCAGACGCTGGACAGCACCCTGCTGCGTTGCCGGGCGCATTCACCCCATTGCGGGCGTTCCGGGCAAGATAACGGTTTGGCAAAGATTCGCCTCCCGGTTTGCGAAAACCTTTCGGCTGAAGAGGGCCGCCGGTAAAGTGGGCGGCTAGCCCACTGCACTGTTGGGTTTGTCAAGAAAATAGGAGGAAGCATGCGAGCTTCTCGTGTGATTATGGCTGCCGCGAGCGCGGCAGTGTTCGCATTGGTCCTGAGCGCCTGTGGCTCTGGCGCGGGCGATGGCGGCGACGCCGCCAGCACTGGTTCCGACGACGCGGCAACCGCCGGCTCGGACGGCGCCGCCACTGGCGGGACCGAAGTCTCTATCCGCGGCTGCACCCCGGAAAATCCGCTCATCGTCACCAACACCAACGAGGTCTGCGGCGGCAACGTCCTCGACGCGGTCACCTCGCGGTTGGTCCACTACAACTCCGACACCGCCGCTCCCGAGCTGGATCTAGCCGAGTCGATCGAGTCCACCGACCAGATCAACTTCACGGTGAAGCTCAAGCAGGGCTACCTGTTCCACGACGGCACCGAGGTGAAGGCCAAGAACTTCGTGGACGCCTGGAACTGGGCGGCCTACGGCCCGAACGGCCAGCTGAACAGCTACTTCTTCGAGCCCATCGAAGGCTACGCCGACTTGCAGTGCGCCGACGAAGAGTGCGCCGCCGCCCCGGCCGCCGAAGCTATGTCCGGCCTGGCAGTCGTCGACGACTACACCTTCACCATCAAGACGGTCTCCCCGACATCGAACCTGACGGTTCGCCTGGGCTACAACGCCTTCGCCCCGCAGCCGGACGCCTTCTTCGCCGACACCGACCCGAAGAAGGCCAACTTCGCGCAGCTGCCCATCGGCTCCGGCCCGTACAAGATCGTCGAAAACGACGATCAGGCGATGGTGCTGGAGAAGTTCGCGGATTATTCCGGCCAGTATCCCGGTTCCGTCGACAAAGTCACCTTCCGGATCTACGACTCCACCGAGGCGGCTTACACCGACGTCGTGGCCAACAACCTCGACGCCACCGACCAGATTCCCGGCCCGCAGCTGATTGGCGACCTGTGGAAAGACGACCTCCCCGACCGTTGGGGCACCAAAGACACCGGCGTGATCCAGGTAATCACCTTCTCGCCCATCGACGAGCAGCTTGAGAGCATCGAGATGCGCCAGGCGCTCTCCATGGCGGTCGACCGCGCGCTGATCACCAAGCAGATCTTCAACGACGCCCGCACCCCGGCCACCGGCTGGGTCTCCCCAGTGGTGGACGGCTACAAGGCCGGCGCCTGCACCGCCTGCGTCTTCGACCCCGACAAGGCCAAAGAGCTTTACGACAAGGCCGGCGGCTACACCGGCACCCTCACCATTTCGGTGAACGGCGACGGTGGCCACCAAGAGTGGGCGGAGGCCTGGTGCAACCAGCTCATCACCAACCTCGGCCTCGACTGCGCCGTGAACGCCACCCCGGATTTCGCGACGCTGCGCAAGGGCATCAACGCCCGCGAGCTCAAGGGCCTGTACCGCGGCGGCTGGCAGATGGATTATCCGTCCATCGAGAACTTCCTGACGCCGATCTACGCCACCGGCGCCTCCTCGAACGACGGCGACTACTCCAACCCGAAGTTCGACGACCTGCTCAAGCAGGCGGCCGCCGCCTCGTCCAACGATGAAGCGAACGCGCTGTACCAGCAGGCGGAGGCCATCCTCGGCCAGGACATGCCGTCCATGCCGCAGTGGTATCAGCAGAGCCAGTTCGGCTACTCCACCAAGATCAAGTCCCTCAAGATGACGCCGTTCTCGACCTTCGACCTCGGCTCCATCGAGCTGAATTGATCCCAGCCGGTTCCCGGCGAAACAAAGCAACAGGAAAGGCCCGCCGCGGCGGGCCTTTTCCTTTGCCGCTGGGCGGGCCTTCTTCCTGAAACACCGCGCGGGTGCCGGATTTCTGGGGCAGAATGACCCCAAGCGTGGCGGCCGCGCGGCACGACAACCAGGAGGTGGCAATGGGCAAGTTCATCGTCCGCCGCCTGCTGCAGATGATCCCGGTCATCCTGGGCACCACCTTCCTGATTTTCATGATGGTCTACGCCCTGCCCGGCGACCCGACCGACGGCCGCTGCGGCCAGCGGCCCTGCCCGCCGCAGTACGTGGAGGCGTTCCGGCGCGAGTACAACCTCGACAAGCCGGTGATCGTGCAATACCTGCTCTATCTCGCCAAGCTGCTCACCGGGGATTTCGGCACCGCCTACAACGGCAAGACGGTGCTGCACGAGCTGTCGATCCGCTACCCGGTCACCATCAAATTGGCGCTCATCGCCATCGCCATCGAAGCGGTCATCGGCATCGCCGCCGGCATCTTGGCCGCCATCCGCAAAGGCAAGTTCATCGACAATTTGGTGACGGTCTCCACGCTGCTGCTGATCTCCTTCCCGGTGTTCGTAATCGGCGGCCTGTGCCAGCTCGTCTTCGGGCTGCAGCTCGGCTGGTTCCCGGTGACCGCGACGGAGGGCACCTGGGAGCAGCTCGTCTTACCTGGGATCGTGTTGGCCTCGCTGTCGGTGGCCTACACCGCCCGGCTCACCCGCACCTCGCTGGTGGAGAATCTGCGCGCCGACTACGTGCGCACCGCCCGCGCGAAAGGGCTGACCGTCCCGCGCACCATCGCCGTGCACGCGCTGCGCAACTCGCTGATCCCGGTGGTTACGTACATCGGCGCCAGCTTCGGCGCGCTGATGGGCGGCGCCATCGTCACCGAGCGCATCTTCAACATCAACGGCATCGGCGGCTACATCTACAAGTCCATCCACGACCGCGACGGCACCGCGCTGGTCGGCACTGTGCTGTGCCTGGTCGTCGTCTACCTGGTGGTGAACCTGCTGGTGGACATCCTCTACGGCGTGCTCGACCCGAGGATGAGCCATGACTGACAACTTCCCCGGCGGCCCGGTGAAAGGCCCCTTCGACCCGTCATCTTCGGCGAACCTCGCCGACGCCAGCCGCACCGCCCGCGCCGAAGACCCAACCGAGGTGCCTCCTGATTCCGCGGCCGTGCCGCTGGTGAAGCCAACGATGGCGGTCATGGCCGAAGTGGTGCCGGACGTGCAAGACGTCGCCGAGGCGCGCTCGCTGTGGATGGACGCCTGGATAACCATGCGTCGCCGCCCGCTGTTCTGGATTTCGGTGGCCCTCATCGCCGTCTTCGTGCTGATGGCCGCCTTCCCGCAGCTCTTCAGCCCGCTCGACGCCTACAACATCAAAGACGCCTGCGACCTCAACCGGGCCAGGCTCGGCCCGGACGCCGACGCCATCTTCGGCTACGACCTGCAGGGCTGCGACGTCTACGCCCGCACCATCTACGGCGCGCGCTCGTCCATCCTGGTGGGCATCTTCACCACCTTGCTCGCTACCGCCATCGGCGTGCTGCTGGGCACCATGGGCGGCTTCATCGGCCGGTGGATCGACACCCTCATGTCCCGCACCGCCGACATCTTCTTCGCCATCCCGCTGCTGCTCGGCGGCATCATCATCCTCTACTCCTTCCCCAGCAGCCCGGACACCCCATATCTGCTGCAGGTATTCAAAGTGGTGTTCGCGATGGCGGTACTCGGCTGGCCGAATATCTTCCGCATCATGCGCTCGTCGGTGATGCAGGTCAAACCCGCCGAATATGTGATGGCGGCGCGCGCCCTCGGCGGCAACGCCCCGCACGTCATCATGGGGCACATCATCCCCAACGCCATCGCGCCGGTGATCGTGGTCGCCACCATCGACCTCGGCGCGTACATCGCCACCGAGGCCACCTTGTCGTTCCTCGGCATCGGCCTGCAGAACCCCATCATCTCCTGGGGCATCGACATCTCCGCCGCCTCCGCGCTCGGCTATGTGCGCCAGGCCCCGCACATGCTGATCTTCCCGTCCATTTTCCTGTCCCTCACCGTCCTCGCCTTCATCATGCTCGGCGAAGTCGTGCGCGACGCCCTCGACCCGAAGCTGAAGTGACATGACGCAAGACGTGGCAGCTAAGCACCAAGCCGGGGTGGCGGCCCGGAAGGCCGAGATGCGCGCCGCGCAGCTCGCGGCCGGCGTAGAACACCTGTTGGAAGTCAAAGACCTGCACGTCGAATTCCGGATGCAAGACGGCGTCGCCAAAGCCATCAACGGCGTCTCCTTCCACCTCGACGAGCGCGAAACCCTGGCCATCCTCGGCGAATCCGGCTCCGGCAAGTCCGTCACCGCGCAAGCCATCATGGGCATCCTCGACACCCCGCCCGGCTATGTCACCGGCGGGGAGGTGCTCTTCCAGGGCACCGACATGTTGAAGATGACGTACCGCGAGCGGGCGAAATACCGCGGCCCGAAAATCTCCATGATCTTCCAAGACGCCCTCTCCAGCCTCAACCCGGTGTTCCCCGTCGGCTGGCAGATCGCCGAAATGTTCCGCAAACACCGCGGCATGAACCGCTCGGACGCCTACGCCGAGGCGGTGCGGCTGATGGAGCGGGTGAAAATCCCGGCGGCGAAAGAACGGGTGAAGGCTTTCCCGCACCAGTTCTCCGGTGGCATGCGCCAGCGCATCATGATCGCCATGGCCATCTCCCTCGACCCCTGGGTGCTCATCGCCGACGAGCCCACCACCGCCCTCGACGTCACCGTGCAGGCGCAGATCATGGACCTGCTCAAAGAGCTGCAAGAAGAATCCGGCATGGGCCTGATCCTCATCACCCACGACCTCGGGGTGGTCGCCTCCGTCGCCGACCGCATCGCCGTCATGTACGCCGGCCGGCTGGTGGAAACCTCCGCAATCGGCCCGCTGTACGCGCACCCGCTGCACCCGTATACGAAAGGGCTGCTGGAATCCGTCCCGCGCCTCGACCAGAAGGGCCAAGAGCTGCTGGCCATCGGCGGCCTGCCGCCGAACCTGCTGCGGATGCCGGAGGGCTGCCCCTTCAACCCGCGCTGCCGCTACGCCTTCGACGAATGCCGTACCGGCGCGCCGCCGCCGCTGCGCGAAGTGGAACCTGGCCGTTTCGCGGCCTGCTATGTGGCGGGGGAGGTGTGACATGGCCGAAGTGATCCTGAAAGCCGAAGGGCTGGTAAAGCACTACCCGATCAAGTCGGGCGTCATCCAGCGCACCACCGGCCACGTGCGCGCCGTGGAGGGCGTCTCCTTCGAGCTTTACGAAGGGGAAACCCTCGGCGTGGTGGGGGAGTCCGGCTGCGGCAAATCCACCCTCGGCCGGCTGCTGATGCGCCTGGAGGAGCCCACCGCCGGGAAGGTCACCTTCAACGGCGTGGACATGTATTCCCAGACCGGCCACGACATGCGCCGGCTGCGCCGCGACATCCAAATCGTCTTCCAAGACCCGTACACCTCTTTGAACCCGCGCAAAACGGTGGGCGACATCATCGGCGAGCCTTTCGACATCCACCCGGAGGTTTGCCCGAAATCGGAGCGCAACAAGCGGGTGCGCGAGCTGCTCGACCTCGTCGGCCTCAGCCCCGAGCACATCAACCGCTACCCGCACCAGTTCTCCGGCGGCCAGCGCCAGCGCATCGGCGTCGCCCGCGGCATCGCGCTGAACCCGAAAGTGCTGATCTGCGACGAGCCGGTTTCGGCTTTGGACGTGTCGGTGCAGGCGCAGGTGGTGAACCTGCTGGAGCGGCTGCAGCGCGAGCTGGGTTTGGCCTACATTTTCATCGCCCACGACCTTTCCGTGGTCCGGCACATCTCCGACCGCATCGCCGTAATGTACCTGGGACATATCGTGGAAATCGGCGACGACGAGCAGATTTACGAGCGGGCCACCCACCCGTACACCCAAGCCCTGCTCTCCGCGGTGCCGGTGCCCGACCCGCAGGTCGAGGCCACCCGCGAGCAGATTGTGCTCACCGGCGACGTGCCCTCCCCGGCGAACCCGCCCTCCGGCTGCCCCTTCCACACCCGCTGCTGGAAGGCCACCGAGAAGTGCTCTGCCGAGGTTCCGCAGCTAGTCGCGCATCCCGACGGCGGCGCCGGCCACTTGAGCGCCTGCCACTACGCCGCCACCCTTGGGTAGTATGCGGGCGTGAAGAATCGGCTTCCGGCTGGCGCCTGGCTGGGCATGTGCGGCTCGCTGGCCCTGGCCCTCGGCCAGGTGCTGCTGCTGGCCGCATACAACCAGAACGTCGCCGAGGACGGCTGGGCGCAGGCGGTGGTGCGCGCCTTCTACGCCGACCACGCCTACGGCGCGATCACCGCGCTGGGGGTGCTGCTGCTTATCGGCGGCTGGGCGCTGGTGCGCGGGGAATTCCAGCGCGGCAACCCGCGCTGGCTGTCCATCCTGCTGATGTGGGTGGCGCCGCTGCTGCCGGTGCTGGGGGTGTTGTCCACCGATTCCGCGCTATACGCCGAGTTCGGCTACATGCAACTTGCTGGGCTCGATCCGTACAGCACCGGCCTGGGCTCGGTGGCCGGCCCGTTCGCGCACGACGGCTCGTGGGTGGGCATGACGGCCGCCTATCCCGCTTTCGCTTTGCGGCTGATGGCCGCCTGCGTGTGGCTGGGCGGCTGCCACTGGTATTGGGGCATCGCCGCGATGCGGCTGCTGGCGCTGGCCGGGCTCGCGCTGCTGGTTTGGGGGCTTTCCGACATCGCCCCGCGTATCGGCGTTGACAAACGTTTCGCCTTGTGGTTGGGCGCTTTCAACCCGATTGTGATTGTGCACGGAGTCGGCGGGATGCACGTCGACTTGCTGATGGCCGGGCTGTGCGCCGCCGGGCTGGCGCTGGCCTACCGCCACGGCGGGTTCATCTGGGGCGCCCTTGTCGTCGGCCTGGCGGCGGGCGTGAAACAGCAGGCTTTGCTGGCGGCGATTCCGGTGGCCATCGTCTCGGCCCGCACCGCGCTGGATTGGGGGCGGACGGTGCTGCGCTCGGCGGTCGGGGTGCTGATCTCGGCGGCGGTTTTCGTACTGGGCAGCTTCGCCGTGGGCCTGAGCCACGGCTGGCTGAAAGAGCTGGACACCCCCACCCGCTACGACACGCCCGGCACCTTGACGCTGTCGTACCGCGCCGTCACCGCCTTTTTCAACTTCTTCGCAGTGCCGGCCCCTGAAAGCCTGCTGCCTTCGCTGAAAACCCTGAGCCTGGTGGTTTCCGCCGGGCTGCTGCTGTTCGCCTACTTCCGCTACGCCCGCACCCGCCCGTACCTGTTCCTGGCGGCCGGGGCGCTGGTGGCCACTTTCGGGCTGTCCGGCACCCGCGAATGGTATGTGACCATGTTTATCTGCCTGCTGCCGCTGGCCAACCCCGGCAAAGCCATGTGCCGGGCGGCTTCGCTGATCGTGCCGTTCCTGGCGCTTACCGCCGCCTTCCACTCCTACCAGGGTTGGCAGGTGATGGAGGCGATGTACGTTTGCGCCGGGGTGGCGCTGGCGGTGAACGCCGCCGGCTGGTTGGTGAAACCGGCGAAACCGGCGAATCTGGCTCAATCCGCCCCGGCTGCGGCTGGATCAGATGAGAGGATGGGGTAATGGCCAAGCTGTATTTCCGCTACGGGCCGATGGGCTCGGGCAAATCCGCGCAACTGCTGATCGTCGCGCAAAATTACCGCGACGCCGGCCGCCGGGTGCTCATCATCAAACCGCAGACCGACACCCGCACGGTGGACATCGAGTCCCGGATTCCCGGGGTGAGCGCCCCCGCCGACCTCGTCGCCGCGCCGGAAGACGATCTTTTCGCCGCCATTGGCGAAATCCACGCCAAGCAGCCGGTGGATTGCGTGCTGGTGGACGAGGCGCAGTTCATCACCGCCCAGCAAGTCAACGACCTTTTCCTCGTCACCGTGCGGCTCGGCATCCCGGTCATCGGCTACGGCCTGCGCACCGACTACCAGGCGGAAGCCTTCCCCGGCGCGGCCCGCTGGCTGGCGCTGGCGCAGCTTGAAGAGCTGAAAATGATCTGCCGCTGCAACCGCAAAGCCACCATGACCGCCCGCAAACGCCCCGACGGGTCGTTCATCCCTTCAGATCTGGACGAGAACACCCAGGTGTTTCTCGGCGGCAACGAATCCTACGAGGCGCTGTGCCCGATCCACTACATCGAATGGGTGGGCGACCGGCGCTTCCTGCGCTGAGGCCGGGGCTCAGAACACCTGCCACACCAAGAACAGGTTCAGCGCCACAATCAGCGACACCGCCGCCCAGGCCACCACGGCCAGGTGCTTGGAGTTGGCGAAGCCGCCCATCACCTCCCGCTTGCCGGTGAGCCACACC
>JAISTI010000158.1 GCA_031272685.1 Propionibacteriaceae bacterium
GATGATCTTCTCGGCGTTGCCGGAGGTGCAGCAGATGTCGGATTCGGCCTTCACCGCCGCCGAGGTGTTCACATAGGTGACGACGGGCAGGCCGGGGTTGGCCTGCCGCAAAGCCCGCACGTCTGCGGGCGTGATGGATTCGGCCAGGGAGCAGCCGGCCAGCGGGTCGGGGATCAGCACGGTCTTTTCCGGGTTCAGCAGCTTCGCCGTCTCGGCCATGAAATGCACTCCGGCGAGCACGATCACGTCGGCGTCCACTTTGGTGGCCTCGCGGGCCAGCGCCAGCGAATCGCCGCCGATGTCGGCGATGCCGTGGAAAATGTCGGGGGTCATGTAGTTGTGGGCCAGGATGACGGCGTTGCGCTGGGCTTTCAGCGCCATGATGGCTTCGACGTCGTCGGCCAACGCCGCCCATTCGGCCGCCGGAATGACATGCGCCACCCGGGGGTACAGGGCGTCTGCGACAGTTCCCATGGTTCACTCTCCTTAGAAGACCTAATGTTACCGGCGGGCGGCCGCCGCCAGGCTATTTGCGCTGATGCCGGTCGATTGCCCGGCGGTACACCTCCACGTACTTGCCCGCCATCGCCTGCGGGGTGAAGGTGTCCGAGAGGCGCCGCCCGGCGGCTCCCATCCGCTCCCGGCGGGCCGGGTCGGCGGCCAGCTCCCGCATCCCGCGTGCCAAGGAAGAGACGTCTGGGCTTGTCAACAGGGCGTTTTCTTCGGACGTGCCGGTGGTGAGGCGTTCGTCGCAGTAAAGGATGGGGGTGCCGGCGGCAGCGGCCTCGATGAGCACCATCGGCTGCACGTCGAAGTGCCAGGAGGCGAGCACGAACACGTCGGCATCGGCGACTTCTTGGGCCAGCCGGTTCAGGTCGGAGATCTGGCCGGTGAAGAGCACCCGCCCGTGGCGCACCGTCTGGGCTTTGCGCTTCAGCTGGGAGAAGAGCGTGCCGTCGCCCACGATGACGAGTTCGGTGTCGTCGTCGCCGAGCTGGTCGTAGGCGTCGATGATCGCGTCCACCCGCTTCACGGCATCCAGGCGGCCGCTGGAGATAAACCGGGTGATGCCGCCGCGCGGGCGTTTGCGCCGCACTTTGAGGAACGGCTCGGCCACCCCGTTCGGGATGACGCTCATGCGGTCGGCCAGCGCGCCGCCGGAAGATTTCACGATGGCGTCGGCGATGTGGGCGGCGGGGGAGGTGGATTCGGCCACATGGCTGGCGAAGCGGGCCAGCGCCCGGAAGTCGGGCCGGTCGTACGGGCCGTCTTCGTTGGAGAGGCGGTTGCGCCGCAGTTTCACGGCCTTTCCGCCGGTGAAGGCTTTGATGAGCAGCCGCGACAGTCCTTGCAGGTATGCGATGGAGACGATCCCGGCCCCGGCGGGGTTGCTTTCGTGCGAGCCGGCGAAGTTGGTGTGGAAGGTGTGCACCTGCGGCACGCCGAGCAGGGTGGAGAGCATCGCCCCCAGGTAGTACGCTCCGCGCTCGTTTTGGGTGTGGATGACGTCGAGGGGGTATTGCTCGGCCATCTGCCGGGCGAGCACCGGGTTGGCGAAGAGGGTGCACAGATAGCTGGGGGTGCCGGGCAGGCGCAGGCAGGGGAGTTTGACGTATTTTCCGGTTTCGGGCGGCGTGAAGTGGGAGTGCGGCGCGAACAGGGTGACGTCGTGGCCGGCTTGCTGCAGCCGGGCGAGCTGCACTTGCAGGGAGCGGCCGATGCCGCCGGAGGCGGGGAAGAAGTCGTCGGTGAACAGTCCGATTCGCAAGGGTTCCATAGCTCTCATCCGGGGATTTTGATCGCGGAGGCTTGTTCGCCCCAGCGGGTGCTGAGTACGAGGTTCACGTCTTGGCGCCAAACGTAGAAGCGCACCCATCCGGACACTTCTTCGCCGGCCGCCAGCGAGGTGCTGGCCAGGACGGGCTCGTGGTAGGGCTGGGCGGCTTCCGCCCCGTAGCCGGTGTTGTATTCCAGCACGCGGAGGGAGAAGTCGAGGTCGTCGTCGGCCAGCAGCCGCACTTGCACCTCCAGCCCGTCGGCGTCCCATTCGTATTGGGCGACTTCCCAGCGGCCGGTGGCCTCGCCGTAGGGGAACTCGAAGGGCGTGCCCCAGGAGGGCTCGGTGGCGGCGGCGGCGGAGGGAGCCGGGGTGGCTTCCACGTTCAGCTGCGGACGGCCGATGGACAGCCAGGCGATGAGGGCGGCGGTGACGGCCAGCGCCAGCGCGACCAGCCAGGGGGCCTTCGAGCGGGGCGGGGCGTAGTCTTCGACGCCGATGGTGGGCTCGGGCTCGGTTTTGGCAAGGGGTTGGCCGCCATTGCCGGCGGTGGTGATGATGCCCATCTGGCTGGCCTGGGCGGCCATGGGCGCGGGTGCCCAGCCCGGCGGCACGGGTGGCATGGGCGGCTCGGGCGCGGATGGCGGCGGCGGCCCAACTGTTGCCGGGGCTGCCGGAGGTGGGACAGGTGCGGATTGGCTCATCAGGCTCAAGGCTAGCGTCTTCGGATGGCATTTTCCGTTGTTGATAACTACGCCTTCAGCTGCCTGGCTGTGGATAAGTGAACGTTTCGGGGGCGAATCGCCATAATCCCAAGCGTGGAAGGCCAGGTGTCCGGCACTATCCGGACTGCGGAAGAGATGGCGGCGGCCATCCCCAGGCTGTTGGGGTATCAGCCCAGCGAATCGCTGGTGGTGGCGCTGGAAGCCGGCAAGCGCCTGGTGGTGACGGCGTGCCTGCCGTTGGCCGACGCGCGCCGCCCCGGGGTGTTGGCTGGGCTGCTGGCCCGGTTGTGGGACAGGTTTCCGGGGGCCAAGGGCTGGTTCTTCGCCATCAGCTCCGACGGCCGGGTGGCCAAAGCGGCTCTGCGGAGGGTGGCGGTCCACATGGAGCCAGGTCAGATCCGCGTCTTGGATTGGCTCAAAGATTCCCCGGAATCCATTGCCGGGCTGCCGCCGGTTCGCCGCGAAGACCTCGTCGCTCGGCTGGCGGGTCCAGAGGGTCAGGCGCTCTCGCGGGCGCGGCAGGCGTGCGCGGTGGCCGAAGCGCGGCTTGGAAAGCTTTCCCGGTCCGTCTGGCCAGATGTGCTGCGCCGGCTGGTGGGCCGTCCGCCGGGCAGCCACACCGCGGGCACGCTGGCGCAGCTCGCCGTGCTCGCGGCTGATTCCGAGTGCCGCCGGGCCGCGCTGCTCGCCGTCGATTCCCAAAACGCGCCGCGGCAACGCGAGCTGTGGGCGCAGGTGGTTGGCGCCGCCCCGTCCGAGCGCCAGGCTCCGGCGCTGGGCATCCTGGGCTTGGCCGCCTGGGCCAGCGGCAACACCACCCTCACGAACCTGTGCTACGGGCGTTTGGCCGCAATCGCCCCCGATTCCCCCATGGTTCCAATCCTCATCGCCATCATGGACGGCGTAGTTCCCCCGGAAAAGTGGTCCGAAATCCGCGCGGGCCTTTTGGCGCAAGCGGCAGCCGAGCCGGCGAACCCGCCAGCGGCGTGAAGCAAGACGTGAGTGGTTCCCATGCCAAATGAACAAGCCGCCACAGGCGTTCCGGCAGCGGCAGCAGGCCTCCAACCGCCGTACGGTGTGTCACATGTGCAGGCAAATGCTACTATTTGTGTGGCAAAAGGAGGCGTTGTGAGCACGACTTTGACGGTGAGAATGGACGAGGAACTCAAGGAACAGTTTCTCGCGGTCATCAGCGAGGTGGGGCTCGACGCCCCTTCGGTTGTGCGCATGTTGGCCGTGCAAACGGTCCGGCAGCGTCGCATACCGTTGTCCTTGGAGGCGAGCCAGGAAACACCCACCATGGATTTCTTGGATTCGGTTCGGGCAGATTGGGGGCAGTGGTGAGTGCCACCCGTGGCGACATAGTGGCGGCCGCCGGCGGGCAGTACGCGTCCAAGCCAAGGCCGGTGCTGCTAGTTCAGAACCCAGCCCTGGAAACCGGTGATTCCGTGTTGGCCATCCCGTTCACGTCCCAAGCCGCCACCCATAGCGAATACCGCATCCCCGTCAATCCGACGGAAGGGAACGGCTTGGGGAAAGCTTGCTTCCTGGAGGTGGACAAATTGTCGGCGATTCGCAGGTCGGTAGTCGGCCCGAAGGTGGGTGTTCTCGAAGTTGAGGCCCTGAATCAGGCGGAGGTGTTGCTTCGCGGTTTGCTGGAGCTTGGTTGATCCAGCGGTCAGTTTCGCTTCCAGCCGTGCCACTGGTCCAATTCGCGGCGTTCTTTCTTGGTGGGGCGGCCCGCGCCTTGGTCGCGCACCCCGATTCGGCCCAGCCGCGGCGGCGGCGGCGGTGAGTCGTCTTTGTAGGCTTCCGCGGCCAGCGGGGCGGAAACCCGCCTGGGCAGCAGTTCCACCACGGTGATTCTGCGCTCGCGGAAATCCTGCCGCCAGGTCAGCACGTCTGCGGGTTTCACTTCGGTCGACGCCTTCGCCACCTTGTCGTTCACCCGCACTTTCCCCGCGCGGCAGGCGGCGGTGGCCAGCGACCGGGACTTGAAGAACCGCGCCGCCCACAACCAGGAATCCAATCGCACACGCCCATTCAACCACCAATCGCCGGCAGCGGCCGGCGGCTAGACCGGCTGGCCGGTCAAAAGGTTGACGAGGTAGCCGACAAGGTAGGTGATATTCATGGCGGCGAAGCCGACCACCACGTTGCGGGCGACCGGGCGGAACACTTTCACGCCGGAAAGTTTGGCGGCGGTGAAGCCGGTGACGACGAGGGCGGCCAGCACGGCGGCGATGGTGACGGAAAGCCGGTAGTCGGTGGGGGTGAGCACCATCGCCAACAGCGGGATGACCGACCCGCAGGTGAACGAGACCAGGGAGGCTCCGGCGGCGGCCCAAGGGGAGACGGTGTCCTTGCGCGCGCGTCCCATCAGCGCCATCTCGGTGTCGCGCTGGCTGGAGACGG
>JAISTI010000232.1 GCA_031272685.1 Propionibacteriaceae bacterium
AACCCATCCGGAAGTCATCATCCTGGTAAACGAAGACGGCACCGCCAAGATGCTGCCCGCCCCGGAAGAGACGGCCAACCCCCGGCTGCGCGCCGCCGCCCTGCCGGAAAGCTACGACCTGCGCGGCACCGAGCAAGTGCTGCCGGTGCAAAACCAGGCCTACGGCACCTGCTGGGCCTATGCCGCCACCACCGCGGCCGCCGGGGTGGCCCGCACCCAGCAGCTCTCGCCCTTCCACCTTGTTTCCGCCGCTTTCGGCCCGCTGGGCGCTTCCAGCCAGACGGTCGATTTGCGCAATGCCGGCGGCTCTTCCGCGATGGTCTACGGCGCCTGGGCGCACTATTACGGCCCGCGCTACGACTCCGCCTTCCCCGGCCTGACGTCGATCCTGCAAAACACCGCCGAAATCGACAGCCGGGATCTGTACTTCACCCGCGGCCAGTCGTACCCCGCCCCCTATAACAGCCGGGGCAGCTACAGCGCCACCGCCACCACCAACGTGAAACAGGCCATTATGGACAAGGGCCCAGTCGAGGTCGACTGGGCCGCCAGCACCAGCCGATACGTGAACCACACCACCGCCGCCGACCCGAACCACGCTTCCGTCATCGTCGGCTGGGACGACACCATCCCCGCCGCCTCGTTCAGCCAGCGGCCCGCCGGCGACGGCGCCTGGCTGCTGCAGAACTCCTGGGGCACGTCGGTCGGCGACGCCGGCTACCAGTGGCTCTCCTACTACGACAAATCCATCTATCGCTTCGAGCTGTACGAGCTGGCGCAGACCTCGATTGCCGGCCGCGCCGATTCGCATGCCGACAATGGCGCCGCGATGGTCGGCTATCAAGGGCGCGACCAATGGGTCGGGGAAGTTTTCACCGCGCCCGAGTACGGCACCACCGTAAACGGCGCGATGGTCTCCAACGGCGGCTCCGGCAACTCCTACACCGTCACCGTGCGCGAATACGCGGGCGGGCTGCCAACCTCCGGCCAAGTGCTCGCCAGCGCCACCCGCTCCAACGCCGCCATCGGCATCGAGACCGTCAGCTTCGCCAACCCGGCCGAAATCGCCCCGGGCGCCACCTACTCGATCGTGGTGGAATACACCATCGCCCGCACCAACTTCGGCGGCGCGCTCATCGAACTGGAAGGCGACTCCTACATCTCCGGCACCACCCCCGCCGATCCGGTCCAGCCGGGCCGCGCCTACATCGGCTTCGGCTCTTCCGAGGTGTACGACCTCTACCAAGAGGCGGGCCTCGGCGACATCTTGCTCACCAGCCTGAACACGCCCGCTACCGAGCCGCCGGACGAGCCCACACCCGATCCCACCCCAGAGCCCAGCGACGTCATCCCTGAGCCGTCCGAAGATCCGACACCGGATTCTTCCGGCGAGCCCACTCCTGAAACATCGAACGAGCCCGACCCGGAGCCCTCAGACGACGCCAAGCCGGATTCCACCGACTCCCCCACCCCGGAGCCCTCCGACGACCCATCTCCGGAAGCTACCGACTCCCCCACTCCGGAGCCTTCCGACGACCCATCGCCGGAATCCAGCGAGACCGCGAACCCGGGGCCCGCCGACTCCAACACCCCCAACCCGCCGGCTTCCCCGGACACCGGCTCCGGCAAAGACCCCACCGTGACGCCCAGCGCCGACCCCGATCCGACGCCATCGGCTGCCCCCGCCCCGGTCCCCGAAGCCCAAGGAACGGTTGAACCGGCCCAAGAAGAACCCGCCGCCGAAATCACCTGGACACACTCGGAGGCGAACCCCCAGCCCCTGGTTGTGCAAACCACCTCGATTGCCACCGCCAAGGTGAAGGTGGGCGCCGCCACCTGGACCGGAAAGATCGCCAAACCCGCCGTCAAGGTCACCCTGGGCGGCAAAACCCTGAAGTCCGGCACCGATTACAAGGCCACCGCGCTGTCTTGGTCGGTCGGCTACGGCACCCTGCACCTCGCCGGCATCGGCAAGTATTCCGGTTATAAGGCAGTCGCCTACCGCATCCTTCCCAAAACCACTTCTCTGAAGGCCACCAAGAAGGGCGCGACGGCCAAAGTCACTGTCGCCAAGGTAAAAGCCCTGCGCGGCGCGTACTACCACATCCAATACCGCGCCAAAGGCTCGGCCACTTGGAAGAGCGTCAAGACCACCGCAACCAAGATCACCCTCAAGAAGTTGGCCGCCAGCAAGAAATACGTCTTCCGCGTCCGCACCGCCGTGCGCGTCTCCGGCACCCCCTGGTACTCCGCCTGGTCCAAAGCCAAGACGGCATAGCTCCGAAGCCCATGGGTTTCTCGCTTCGCAAAGCCGGGCGAAATGCTTGCCAGGAAAGCTACGGTTCCGTAGACTTTGAGGCCGAGAGGCCGATTGGGTAGGAGCCGCGGACGCGGCAAAGGGAAGGCATCTCCTCCTGAGTATGAAAGGTCATGATGCATTCCCGGATGTTGCGCGTCGCGCTGCCCATATTCGCGTTTTCCCTGGTGGCAGGCTCTTTGGCTTCGGCGGTGATTCCCGAAGCGGAAGCTGAGCCGGCGGCGCAGGTGGTGCTCTCCTTCGACGCCCAAGGCGCGGCAAATCCCGACCCGATTGCGGTTCCGAAAGGCAGCACTCTCGGCGATGTGACGCTGCCACTGCCCACCTCGATAACCCGGCCGAACTACATTCCGCGCTACTGGTCGCTGACCCCCGGCGGGGCGGAAGCGCCGCTGACCCATGTGCTCGACTCGGACACCACGCTGTATCTGAAATGGGACGGCTTGTCCGGGGTGCCGTACCAGGTGGTGTATTGGGTGGAGAAGCCGAACCTGGGGGTGAATTTCACGCCGCGTCCCGGGAATCCCGCGCACTACAACTTCGCGTATTCGGAGCCGGTGGGCGGGGCAGGCACCGCCGGCGACCTCATCGGCCAGCCGGGGATCGGCGCGGACATTGAAATCAACTCCATCCCGGACCCGGCGTTCTTCGGCAAGGAAGACCCGCTGCACTGGTCCACCTGGCAGGCCACTGAGCCGACGGTGCTGAATGGCGACGGAACCACCATCGTGAACGTGTATTGCGAGCTACTCCCCTACCGCATCACCTTTCCGGTCGATCCGACGGGCATGGGGAGGGCGATGCGCGGAGATCCCGACGGCGACGGGCAGGCCACCGAATACCGGCAGGGCGAACCGTACGTTTTGGATTTCCAGTTCGGCGACAGCCTCGGCGGCCGCTGGCCCAGCCCGGCTACTGGCTGGGACTTCGAGGATCCGGACGGGTTGGCGTATTCGTATTGGAGCCACCCCCAGCTAGCCGTCGACTCTGGCGACTGGCAGACCCAGCGCACCGAAATCACCGGCGCGATGATGCCGGCAGATCCGCAGACAACCGGTTACGAGGTGTCACTGGCCTGGACGGCGGAAACCGAGAGCGTCACCATGCACTACTGGGCCGAGCCGCTGCCAGGCCAGGAAGCCGACCAGGACATTCCACGGCGCGAATACGACGGCCGGGAATGGGTGCTGCTGCCGCAGTTGAGCGCGGCTGTCCCGCCCACCACTGATTTCCGCTCCAAGGCGATACCCGGCTTTCAGGCGGGCGTCCAGGGTGACTTCTCCGACACCACCACCGGACCGGCGCTGGCCGAAGCCCAGGCGGCTGACGGCTCGTGGCGCAAATACGCGAACCACTACTACCGCCGGCTGGTGAGCACCCTGAAATTCGACACCCGCGGCCACGGCACGGCAGACGTTGTGGACGACGTGCCTTTCGGCGCGCCGCTGGCGAAGTATGAAGCGTTGTCCAAACAGGCCGACGAGCCCGGATGGCGCTTTCGCGGCTGGTTCGTCGACGACGCCTGCACGCTGAGATTCGACTTCGAGTTGTCTATGCCGGGGCAAAACTTGACCGTGTACGCGCTGTGGGAATCCACCGACACCACCGCCACCTTCAAGGATTCCGATGGGTCGGCGCTGGCCGAAGACGGCAGCGACACCCAGGGCGTGCAGCGCGGCCACACCATCGACTTCGCGAATCTCACCATCGGCGGGCAGCGCTATGTGGCCCATGAGACCAACGACACCGCGCGCGGGGCGCTGGAAGGTTGGGACTATCGGCCCACGCCCACCGCCGAGAAGCTGCCCTTCAACGCCGATACCCCGCTGCAGGGAGACATCACCCTCTATGCCCGCTGGCAAACCGAGGGGCTGGCCCTCACCTACCACGACACCTACGGCAACGTGGTGGCCACTGACGACGGCGGCGGGCCCGGCTATCGCAACGGCGTGTGGACAACCGCCATCGGGGGGAAAGACTCCTACTGCTCAACCGGGCGGGAGTTCCTGGGCTGGCGGATTTCCGGCATCGGCGCGGTCTATTTGCCCGGCGCGGCGCTGCAGGTGTTCGGCGGGCCGCACTTGTACCCGTTCTGCCCCGTCGGCGGCACCGGAGCGTTCAATGTGGAGGTGGTTCAGCCGGACAGCTTCGTCGTCTCCTTCTTGGACGGCTACGGGCAAGTCATCCTCAGCCGCCTGGTGCCGCCCGGCGCCATGCTCGATCCCCCGGTTTCGGCCGAGATAGCCGGCATGGCCTATGACAGCGCGAAACTCTTCGACGGCAGGTGGCAAGCGGAGGGCGGCAGCGCGCCTTACGATTTCACCCAGCCGGTCACCGGCAACCTGCGGCTGGAACCGGTGCTGCTTGATTCGATTGTCATCACCTTCGACACCAAAGGCACCCCGCTGGAGCCGCTCCGGGTGCGCCAGGGCGCGGCTGCCTACGAGGTGGCGATTCCCGATGTCCACTCGCTGTCGCGCGACGGCTTCACGCCGGAATATTGGACGCTCGACGCCAACACCGCGAGCCCGGCGCAACTGCCGTCCGACTACGCCTTCGACTCGGACACCACCCTGCACGCAGTGTGGACGGCGGTGCCGGACGGGCTGCCCTACCAGGTGGTCTACTGGGTGGAAAAGCCGAACATGGGGGTGAACTTCACCCCAGTTCCCGGCAATCCCGACCACTACGACTTCGCCTACGCGGAGGCCGCGCCCCGGCGCGGGACCGCCGGGCAGACCATCGGCGGGCCGGGCGCGGATGTCGTCATCGACACCCTGCCGTCCCCGGTCTTGGCCGGCAATCCGGCCGTGGTGGATTTGGAACACCCGCTGCGCTGGGCCTCGTGGCAGTACACCCAGGAGAAGACGCTGGACGGCACCCACACGGTCGTCAATGTGTACGCGGCGCTGAACACCTACCGGTTCCGGTTTCGCCTTTACGGCACCACGATGGAATTCGACCACGACGGGGACGGGGAGCCGACCAGTTTCACCGGCGACTTCTACTACAGCTACAAATTCGGCCAGCGTCCGGGCAAGGGCTGGCCGCACCCGGACAACGGGGCGGTCTTCACCAACCCCAGTGGGCAGGTGTACGACTACTGGACTGCACCCACGGGCGGGATGGCGGTGTCCTCCACGCGTTCCTGGCAAACTCCGCGCACCGTGGTCACGGCGGCGATGATGCCGGCCGACCCCACCCGGACCACTCCGATAACGCTCACTCTGAGTACCCTCGATGCTTCCGGGAAGAACCGGGTGCATTTGCGGTATTGGGCCGAGGAGACGCCGGAACTGCGATGCGGGCAGGCCGGCGCGGTCTGCCGCGAGTATTTGGGGCAAAGCTGGGTGCTGCAAGACGAGTTGAGCGTGGAGTTTTGGGATGTCGGCGTCTTCGCGGCCAAAGCCTTGGAGGGCTTGACGGCCGCCGGGGCCGACTGGGCCGCCGACATGGAATCGCCCGGATACGACACCGTGCAATACCAGGCTGCGACTGCTGACAGCCCGCGGGTGCTGCTCACCCCCTACCGGCACTTCTACTACGCCCGGAACAGCTACACCCTCAGCTACGACATGCGCGGCGTAGGCGCGCAAATCCCGTCAGTCCAACTGAAATATGGCTATCCACTGGCCGATTATGGCGATCCGGCGCCGGACGTCTTGGGCGCCGACGGCGGCATCGCCGCGCGGTTCCGCGGCTGGTTTGCCGACGCGAACCTGACCTTGCCATTCGACTTCGGGCAGCCGATGGGCGCCGGCTCGCTCACCGTCTTCGCCAAGTGGGAGGCCACCGACCATCTGCTCACCTTCGTAGACGCGGACGGCTCGCCGCTAGCTGCCGACGACACCGACACCCAAGGGGTGGCGGACGGGGCTACCGCCAACTTCGAATCCCTCACCATCGGTGGGCTGCGCTTTCAGGCCGGGGCCCTGAACGACCCGGTTCGCGGCCTGTTCACCGGCTGGGATTACCGCGGGGGCGACGGCGAACTGCGGGCTTTCCCGCAAACTACGCAGATCTACAAGGACTACACCCTGTACGCGCACTGGAAGACCAGCGGGCTCTACGCCTACTACCACAACCCCAACGGCAAGCTGCTGCACACCGACACCGGCGCCGACGGCGGTGGGTTCTCCCAGGGGACGGCCGTGGTCGCCACCGATCCGGCTGCGGAAGCGATCGACCCCGGATGCAAAGACGGCCAAGCGTTCACCGGCTGGCGAATCGGCGGGGCCGGGGCCGTCTACCTGCCCGGCGCGGCCTTCCAGATGTCTGGCGAGCCGCACCTGTACGCGTTCTGCCTGGCGCAGGAGGATTCCGGGCTGCTGGTTACCCTCACCTACGCTTCCAATACCGGGACGGTGGTGGCCGGGGCCGACGACGCGGACCATGACG
>JAISTI010000004.1 GCA_031272685.1 Propionibacteriaceae bacterium
AGGAGCGGCAAGTATAGCCCGTAGGGCGCGGAGCTGTTGGCCAGCCACTTGGTAGACGGGTTGGTGTCCACGGCCATGAGGAAGCCTTCTGATGTGGAGTTCTGGTGGTTGCCGGTCACGCCGGAGACATCGATATTGGATTGCAAGGATGCCGGATCGCCGATGAAGCCGGTGACGTTCGTGGGCGCCTCGTAGGCGAGCCCGTCGTAGGCGGCTGGGTCGGTGGTCTCGAAGGAGGTTTCCCACAGCCCGCCCGGGGCGGCGACCGCCGGCGGGGCAACTGTGGGAGCGAGGCTGAGGCCAAGGGCGAGGGCGGTACCCAGTGCGAGTAGGCGCCCCTTCCACGGCCGATTGTTAGTCGGATGCTGCATTGTTTTGTTCCTTTGGGAGGTTTACTGTTTTCCAACCCGTCTTGAGCGCTGTGAAACCAGCCCTGGTTAAAAGCCCGCTCGCGCCGGGTTGGGGGTTCCCACTGGCAAACCCTCTTCGTTCGCCGGTGTTGGTTCCAACCTAGCACCATGACAGCGTTGGACATAGAGTGCCCATCCTTCGTTACCAAATCGTTATTTTTGGATTATTTGCGCTTGAAAATGTGGGTTAGCTATGCAATTTCGCAATCGGAAAGCCGCTGCCAATCGAAGACAAGGCCCTGACAAGGGGCAACACGGGGTTCGTTCAGGCGCGTTCGAGGGTGGCCCAGAGGTAGTCGCTCATGGGATGGTCTTCGGTGGCCCGGTCGAAGGCGAACATCAATTTGCCCTCTACGTTGCCGTAAAGCCGGCGCCCGCCGGTGTACGGCTCGGGGGCGGACACCGAGCGGATGACGGTGTCGGTGACGAGGTCGATGCGCCCGCCCTGCAGCTTGCCGGCCCAGAGGTCGAGATACCCTTCCGGGCTGGTGAGCAGCGCCTCCACGGTGGCATCCGGGAAGGCCCGCCAGAAGCCGGTCTCCATGGTGAGCGGAGCCTGCGGGCGGCCTTCGCCGTCGCGAGTGAAATACTGCGCCAGGTAGTGCAGGTAGTCGCCGCCGTTTTCGGCGAAGTCGACGCTGACGCCGAACTCTTCGGGCTCCAGACCTGGCAACTGGCGCTTGCCTTCGCCCTCCCAGTGGCCAATCAACCAGGCCAGCCCGACGAGGGCCGGGTTCAGGTCTTCGCGCAGCTCAAACATCGTCGCCCTTTCCGCGCGCCAGCCGCGCCAGCGCCACCGCCGAGATAATCGCGGTGAGGAACGCGGCCGCCAGCGCGACCGTGCCGGTAACGCTCATCAAGACCATGGCCCTACCCTACTTGCCCGCGCGCGTTTGGCGCTTAATGAAGCAGCCGGACGCCTCCACATGGTGTCGGCGACCCGGCTGTTCTTATTCTCAAGAGGGCTCCACCTTAGCAAATGGTCAGACCAAATCCCGGCATCTCACCAGCTTTGCGTGCCGGGTCGGCCGGGCGTCAGGCGAAGGCGGCGGCCAGCGCCAGCCGCAGCGCCGCCTGGAAGTTGCTTTCGCGCTCTTCGGCGCTCATGTTGGCGTGCGTGCCGGTGGTGAGGTGGTCGGAGACGGTCAGGACGGCCAGCGCGGCCTTGCCGTGCTCGGCGGCCACCCCGTAGAGGCAGGCGGCCTCCATCTCCACCGCCAGCACCCCGTGGGCGACGAGCGGCTCCAGCCAGCCGGGCTGCTTGAAATAGAAGTGGTCTTCGGACAGGATCGCTCCGGCGAAGACATGCGGATCGCCGGCGGCGGCGGCCCAGGCGGCGGCTGCCATCGGCAGATCGGCCACGGCGGAAAAGTGCGCGCCGACAAGCCGCGCCTCGTTCATGGATGACGTGGAATGCGCGCCGAAGCCGATGACGACATCGCCCACCGCCACCTTCGGCGAGATGCCGCCCGCGGTGCCCACGCGCACGATGCGCTCCACGCCATAGAAACGGAAAAGCTCAGTTGAGTAGATGGCAATGGACGGCATGCCCATGCCCGAGGCCATGATGGAAAGCGGCTTGCCCGCGTGTTCCCCCGCCGCCACCGCGCCGGTGAACCCCAGTACATTGCGCACGCTCGTGACCAGCTTGGCGTCTTTGAGCAACTGCCCCGCCATCCGTTCCGCCCGCTTCGGATCTCCCGGCATCAAAACCGCCGGGGCGAAATCCCCCAGCTCCGCGCCGATATGTGGTGTAGCCATGCCCCCAGCCTAGTGGCCCTTTGCCCCCCCTAGAGCCGTTGCGAAGCAGGGCGGCATAAGAGCAGGAAAGGAGGGCCGGGAAACCCGGCCCTCCTCGCATCCTGTGCTATTGAGTTGTGGTTCTTGGGGGCAAAGCTCACTTGACCGTGATCTTGTACTTGGCCGTGTACTTGCCGGCCTTGATGATCAGGGTGTCAGTGCCCTTCTTGGATGCTGTCAACCGCCCGGCCTTGTCCACGCCGACGATCGAGAACTCCTTGGTGGAGTACTTGATCTTCACCTGGGTGGCCTTGGCGGAGGTGTACTTGGCGTCGAGGTAGACCGTCTGCCCGACATTCATGGTCTTGGGCACGGTGGCGGTGATCTTCGACACCTTCTTGGCCGACTTCTTCTTCACCACGGTGACCTTGATGGAGGCCACGGACGTCTTGGTGACCGTGCCTTTCTTGGCGGTGGCGGTGATGGTGGCGGTGCCGGCCTTCTTGGCGGTGATCTGGCCGTCTTCGCGGACGGTGGCGACCTTGGTGTTGGACGACTTCCACGTCACATCCCAGCCGCGATACGAAGGCGTAGCGCCGGAGGTGTAGTAGATGCCGACCGGCACCTTGAAGGTCTTGCCCTTCACCAACACCACCGACTTCTGCGCGAATTTCACCAGCGAGGTGGAAATCGGCACCGGGACGTATTCGGTGGTCGGCGGGACGGCTTGCGTCACCGGCTCTTCAGGAGCCAGATTCGTAATCGCCTGCACCAGCGCCGCGTAGGCCGCATCGACCTGCGCCTGGGTGGCGGCTGGGTCGTTGAACACCTGCTGCGCGTCGGCGAGGGCGGCCTCGTACAGCGCGTAGGTGGCCGGGGTGTAGGCCGCCGGATCCTTCGGGCTGGCGACGGCCGCCTGCACGGCGGTGTTGAGGTCGGCCTTGGTGACGACCGGCGGGGTGTAGGGCACGTAGCCGGCCGGGACGAGCTGGGCGATGGCGTCTTGCAGGTCGGCCAGCGCGGCACTCACCGCCGGGTCGTTGGACGGGATATTCCCCGCCCGCACGTCGGCGTCTACCGCCTGCGCGGCCGCCAGCGCGTCGGTGTACGCCTGGGCGGTCTCGGCGGTGTAGTCGGCCGGGTCGAGGGCAGCGCCCACCGAACTGATCAGGTCGCGCAGCTCCGTGGTGGTCGGCGCCACCGGCACCAGCGAGATCATGGCGTCCGTCAACTGCAGGTAGATGGCGTCGAGTTCGCGCTGCGAGTAGTCGGCGGCGTTCGCCACGGCGGTTTGCGCGGTGGCGATCCAGTCGTCGAGTGCCTGGCTGGGCTCGTAATCACCGGTGGCGGCGATGGCTTGCGCGGCGGCAACCAGGTTGGCCAGCGCGTCGGGATCGCCCTTGAGGACGAGGCCGGCGATGGCGGCGGACAGCTCGGCATAGGCGTCGTCGACGTCGGCTTGCGTCGGGCCGCCCGCGGCATGGGTGGCCTTCAGCAGCTCGGCCTCCGCGCGCGTGATCGCGCTGACCAGATCGTCCCAAGTGGAACTGGTGTAGTCGTTCGGGTTCAGCGCGTGGGTGTGGGTGTCGGTGTGGTAGACCGTCGACAGCAGGTCGCGCAAGTCGGCGATGCTGACGAGGTCGTCCAGCGCGCCTTGCAGCTGGCCCACGGCGGCGTCGACCTTGGCCTGGGTGAGCTGCGGGTCGGCGAGCGTGGCGATAGCGTCGGCCAACTCGGCGGCCAGCGGGGTCCAGGTCTCCACCGAGAAGTCCTCGGAATCCAGCGCTTGCGCCTCGCTGATGAGCCGCTGCAGCGCAGTGGTGTCCGGCGCGGTGACCACCACGTTCGCGGAGGTCATCACGTTGGAGATGGAGCCGATCGCCGAAACCGGGTAGGTGCTGGACGGGATGCCGTAATCCACCGTGAACGCAGCGGTGAACTCGCCGCTGGCGTCCGCCGTGTAGGTGGTGGTGTTCGGCGTGCTCGCCCCGAAGTCGACCGGGCTGGTGGCGCCGGAAGCGAAGCCGGTGCCGGAGACGGTGACGGTGTCGCCCCAGCCGACGGAACTCGGCGTGGCGGTGACCACCGGGGTGAAGATCGTCTCATCCACATGGATGGACACGTTCACAGCGGCGGTGCGTAGGCCGTTGGTGGCCGTCACGATCGCGGTGTAGTCGCCCGGAATCGTGTAGACGTGCGTGCCGTCGATGGTGCTGCCGGTGACGTTCACCTTGTCCACTGGGGTGGCGTCACCCCAGTTGATGGTGGCGGTCGTCGGGGTGTCCCCGGCGAAGGTGGCCAGCGGCAGGGTGCCGGTGGAGACATATGTGGATTGGTCGGGCACCGTCTCGGCCGTCAGCGACATGGTGACCGGCGGGACCGGGGCCACGTCGTAGCCGAGGGCGAACACGTGCGAGTGCGGAATCTTGCCGCCGGAGCTGATCATGGTGCCGATGTTCGGCATCGTGAACGTCACTGGGTACGCGCCGGGGTTCGGCGCCGTGATGTCCTGCGGCGTGGAGACGCGCAGCTTCGGGTTGGCGCAGTTGCCGGATTCGCGGTTGTTGCCCGAAAGCCGGGTGGTGGACTGCGCAAACGTGTACTCCGCCGGGGCGG
>JAISTI010000054.1 GCA_031272685.1 Propionibacteriaceae bacterium
GGTGTCGCGCTGGCTGGAGACGGAGACGTATTCGCCCCCGGCCATGGACAGCGCGCCCGCGACCAGCCCGGCCAAACCGGCGATGAGGATGGCGTAGCTGTTGCTGGTGGCGCCGGCGACGCCGAAAATCAGGCCGGCGGTGGAGATGATGCCGTCGTTTGCGCCGAGCACCCCGGCCCGCAGCCAGTTGAGCTTTTCCTCCACCTTGTCGGGCCCGGACGCCTCGGCCGTGCTCGCGCCGTCAGGGGCGCTGCCGGAGGCAACGCCGGTGGCCGCGGGCAGGCTCGGCACTTCGACGGCGGGTGATTCCGCCGCCGGTTCTTTGGGCATTCCCAGCCCTGCATCGCCTGTCATCGCTGCCGAGCCTACCGGCTGGAAACCGGGCGCGTGGCCAACGGCTAAGATTGCGCGGGTGAGCAGACGCGAAACGTATGACGTGCAAGCGGCGCAGGCCCGCTGGCAGGAGTTCTGGGAGGCCGACGGCACCTTCGTGCCTCTAGACGACGGCAGCAAAGAGCGCCGGTACATGCTGGACATGTTCCCGTACCCGTCCGGCGATCTCCACATGGGCCATGCCGAAGCCTTCGTCATGGGCGATGTCGTGGCGCGCTATTGGAAGCTGCGCGGCTACGACGTGATGCACCCGATCGGCTGGGACAGCTTCGGCCTGCCCGCCGAAAACGCCGCTATCGCCCGCGACGCCCACCCGGCGGAATGGACGTACAAGAACATTGAGACCCAGGCCACCTCCTTCAAGCGCTACGCGCTCAGCTTCGACTGGTCGCGGCGGCTGCACACCTCCGACCCGGAGTATTACCGCTGGACGCAGTGGCTTTTCCTGCGCTTCTTCGAGCGCGGCCTGGCCTACCGCAAAGATTCTTTCGTCAACTGGTGCCCCCAAGATCAGACGGTGCTCGCCAACGAGCAGGTTGTCGACGGGCGCTGCGAGCGCTGCGGGGCGGAGGTCACCAAGCGCCAGCTCAACCAGTGGTATTTCAAGATCACCGAATACGCCCAGCGCCTCCTCGACGACATGGAGCAAATCGAGGGCAAATGGCCCGACCGGGTGCTGGCGATGCAGCGCAACTGGATCGGCCGCTCGCAAGGCGCTTACGTCGACTTCAAGATTGAGGGCCGCGACGAGCCGGTGACGGTCTTCACCACCCGGCCGGACACCCTCTACGGCGCCACCTTCTTCGTGGTCGCCCCCGACGCCCCGATTGCCGCCGAGCTGTGCGCGCCGCAGCAGCGCGCCGAATTGGACGCCTACCTGGAGCAGGTGAAGAAGGCCACCGAAATCGAGCGGCAGTCCACCGAGCGCGAGAAGACCGGCGTTTTCCTCGGCACTTACGCCATCAACCCGGTAAACGGCGAAAAGCTGCCGGTTTGGGCCGCCGACTACGTGCTTTCCGATTACGGCACCGGCGCGATCATGGCCGTCCCCGCCCACGACCAGCGCGACCTCGACTTCGCCCGCAAGTTCGGCATCCCGGTGCGGGTGGTGCTGGAAACCGGCCTGCCCGACCCGGCGGAATCCGGCGTCGCCACCCCCGGCGATGGCAGCTATGTGAACTCGCCCGCCTTGGAGGGCCTGGAGGACAAGGCGGCCGGGGTGGCCAAGATGTGCGAGTTCCTGGAGGCGAACCACGCCGGCCAGGCGGCGGTGATGTTCCGGCTGCGCGATTGGCTGCTTTCCCGGCAGCGCTTTTGGGGCTGCCCGATTCCGATTGTCCACTGCCCGGGCTGCGGCGAGGTGCCGGTGCCCGACGACCAGCTCCCGGTGGAGTTGCCAGATTTGCGCGGCCAGGCGCTCGCCCCGAAAGGCACCTCGCCGCTGGCCGCCGCGTCCGATTGGGTGAACGTGCCCTGCCCGAAGTGCGGCCGGCCCGCCAAGCGCGACGCCGACACCATGGACACCTTCGTCGATTCTTCCTGGTACTACTTCCGCTACTGTTCGCCGGGCTGCGAGGACGCGCCGTTCCGCCGGGCGGACATCGACAAGTGGATGCCGGTGGCGCAATATGTCGGCGGTGTTGAGCACGCCATCTTGCACCTGCTGTATTCGCGTTTCTTCACCACGGTGCTCGTCGACATGGGGATGGTGGGTTTCACCGAGCCGTTCACCCGGCTGATGAACCAAGGGCAGGTCATCAACGGCGGCAAGGCGATGAGCAAGTCGCTGGGCAACGGCGTGGATCTCGGCGAGCAGATTGACAACTATGGTGTGGACGCCGTGCGCACCACCATGGTCTTCGCCGGCCCGCCCGAAGACGACATCGACTGGGCCGACATGTCGCCCGGCTCTTCCTTGAAGTTCTTGCAGCGCGCCTACCGGATCGCCGCCGAAGCCCAAGCTCCCGTTGGAGCAGACCCGGCGGCGGGGGAGAAGGCGCTGCGGCAGGTCACCCACCGCACGGTGGCGGCCGTCACCGAGGCGGTCGAGTCCCAGCGTTTCAACGTGGCGGTGGCGCGGGTGATGGAGCTGGTGAACGCCGCCCGCAAGACCATCGACGGCCCCGCCGGTCCGGCCGATCCGGCGGTGCGCGAGGCCGCCGAGGCCATCGCCGTCATGCTGTCGCTGGTGGCGCCATATGTGGCCGAGGAAATGTGGGAGGCGCTTGGACACCAGCCCTCCGTCGCCGCCACCACCTGGCCGCAAGCCGACCCGGCGCTGCTCGTCTCCGAGCAAGTCACCTGTGTGGTGCAGGTGCAGGGCAAGGTGCGCGCCAAGCTGCAGGTTTCCCCCGACGCCACCGATGCGCAGCTGACCGAACTAGCCCTTGCCGACCCCGGCGTGCAACGGGCTTTGGACGGCCGCGATGTGCGCCAGGTGATCGTCCGCGCCCCCAAGCTCGTCTCGATCGTGCCCGCCTGAGCCGGAACTCGCTGGCCACCTGCCTGGCCGGGATGGCGCCTGCCGTGTGTGGGTCTGTCAGGTAGTGCCTTTGATCCTTCGTCTCAGCGGCGGCCGCGGAGGGCGGCGATGCGCAGGATCAGGCGCTCTAGGGCGTAGTCGGGATCGACGGCGGCGCCTTTGACTTCGGTGTCCGCTTTGGCGACTGCTTGGATTGCGGCGGCGATGGCGGGTGCCCGCCAATCGCGGGCCATGGGGGAGAGGCGCTTGAGCTTCCAGGGGGGCACGCCGGCGGCTTCGGCGAGCTTGTTGCCCGTCAAGCCTTGCGCCTGCGCCTCGAAGTATTTGCCCAGGCTGCGCAAATTGGAGGCGATTGCCCCGGTGATGGCCGGGCCGCCCACCCCGGTGTCGAGCGCCCAGCGGAGCTGCTCCAGCGCGGCGCGGACGTTCCCGCCGCAGACGGCGTCGGCTATGGCATAGGCGCTGACTTCGGCCCGGCCGGAGAAATACCGCTCTACCTGGGTGGCGGTG
>JAISTI010000071.1 GCA_031272685.1 Propionibacteriaceae bacterium
CAGCTTGGCGTGCAGCCGCGAGAAGGTGGCCGAGCCGGCGTAGGCGTCGTCGGCGAGCAGCATGGCCGCCTGCTGGCGGTCGCTCATCGCGTTCACGCCGGAGTCGGTGAGCATGTCGAGGAAGACGTCTTTGTTCTGCAGCAGGAACGAGTTGAAGCCGGCCTCCTCGATGGCGCGCACCCGCTCTTCGATGGGCAGCAGGGTGAGCTTTTGGATGATGCGCACTTTGTGCATCTCAAGCGGGTAGGTCTCGCCGGAGAAGTATTTGACGTTAGACATTGTGCTCCTTTGCCGTTCGTGCCGCACCGAGATTACACCATGGACGCCCAGGCGGTCAGGGCCGGTCGAGACTTCGGCGCTCAGGTGTGCGCCATCAGGGCGTCGAGCCGGTGGAAAAGCTCCGGCGGAACCGTGCGAAGCGTGCCGGTGGCCTCCGCCAGCGAGACCGTCTGGATGTCCTCGCCGCGCACCGCGACCATCACCGCGGATTCGCCCCGGTGCAGCGCGTCGACGGCGGCGATGCCCAGACGGGTGGTGAGCACCCGGTCGAAAGCGGTGGGTGTGCCACCGCGCTGGGCATGGCCGACGACGACGGTGCGGGTTTCAACACCGGATTTCGCGGCGATCTGCTCGGCGATCCAGCCGGCGATGCCGCCGATGGCGACGTGGCCGAACTCGTCCAGGATGCGCTCCTCGCCCTCAACCAGCGAGGTGGGGACGGCGCCCTCGGCAACCACTACCACTGCCGGGCGCCGCTGGGCGGTGAGCGCGCTCACCCGGGCGGCGATCTCGTCCACGTCGAACGGGACTTCGGGAATCAAGGTGGCGCAGGCGCCCCCGGCCAGGCCGGTTTGCAGCGCGATCCAGCCGGCGTGCCGGCCCATCACCTCCACCACGATGGCGCGGTGGTGGGATGCGGACGTGGTGAGCACCCGGTCTACGGTGTCGGTGGCGATCTGCACGGCGGTGGTGAAGCCGAAGGTGACGTCGGTGCCGGACAGGTCGTTGTCGATGGTCTTGGGCACGCCGATACAGCGCACCCCGGCTTCGGCGAGCTTCGCCGCCACGCCCAGGGTGTCCTCGCCGCCGATTGGAATCAGCGCGTCCACGCCGGCCTGGCGCAGGTTCGCGGTGATCTGCTCCACCCGCTCGGGGGTGCCGGCGTTGGTGCGGGAGGTGCCCAGGATGGTGCCCCCGACAGGAAGGATGTCGCGCACCGCGGACACCGGCAGCGGGATGGAGTCGTTTTCAAGCGGGCCGCGCCAGCCGTCGAGGAAGCCGACGCACTCGTCTGCGTAGACGTCGACCGCCTGGATGACGGCGCTGCGGATGACCCCGTTCAGGCCGGGGCAGTCGCCGCCGCCGGTGAGCAGGCCGATCCTCATGCGAGCACCCCCATGATGGCGGCCACCGCTTCGGCGACCTTCGCGCGGGCGGGCTTGAAGTATTTGCGGGTGTCCGCCACCTGTGGGTTGGCGGCCAGGAAGGCGCGGACTTCGTCGGTGAAAGTCTTGGAAAGCAGCGTGGCGATATTGATCTTCGTCATGCCGGAGCGCACCGCCTTGGCAAGGTCGGAATCGGGCACCCCGGAAGAGCCGTGCAGCACCAGCGGCACCGGCACGGCGGCGTGGATGGCGGCGATCAGCTCGAAATCCAGGCTGGCGGTGCGCTCCGTCATCGCATGGGATGAGCCGACGGCCACCGCGAGCGCGTCCACGCTGGTGTCGGCGACGAATTGGGCGGCGTCGGCGGGATTGGTGCGGGCGCCGGGGGCGTGCACGCCGTCTTTGCCGCCGACTTCGCCCAACTCGGCCTCCACGAAAGCGCCGGCGGCATGACATTTGGCCGCCACCAGGGCGGTTTGGGCGCGGTTCGCGGCATCGTCGAGCTTCGAGGCGTCGAACATGACCGAGTCGATGCCAAGCGCGAGCGCCTCGTCCACCAGCGCCTCGCTTTCAGCGTGGTCGAGGTGGACAGTGACGTCGACGTTGGCCGCGCGGCCGATGGCCTGGCAGGCGAGCGCGATGGGGGCGAGCCCGCCGTGGTATTTCACCGCGTTCTCGCTGATCTGCAGGATGACTGGCTTCCCGGCTTGCTCGGCGCCGGTGACGATCGCCTCGGCCAGCTCCAGTTGGATGACGTTGAAGGCGCAGGCCCCCACCCCGCGCCGGGCGGCGGAGGTGACGATGCTGCCGGGCGCGGCCAGGCTCACAGTGCCGTCGCCCCCTCAAGGATGACCGAGCGGGTCAGATGCCGAGGCTGGTCGGGATCCAGGCCTTTGGCAAGGGCTTTCGCGATTGCGAGCCGCTGTGCGTAGACGAGGTCGGCCATCGGGTCCAGCTCGGAGTGGATCAGCTCCGCGCCGGTTTCGGCCACTTGGTCGGCCAGGCCGTTCGGGATTTCTCCGAAGGCCCAAACGAGCCTTCCGGGCTCGGCGATGGCGATGGGGCCGTGGCGGTAATCCATCGCCGGATAGGCTTCCGCCCAGCTTTGCGCCGCCTCGCGGTTTTTCAGCGCCGCCTCTTGGGCCAGGCCGATCGTCCAGCCTTTGCCGATGAACGACACCTGTTCGGAGGAGACCCAGCGCTGCGGGATCTCCAGCTGAACCGCCTGCTCGCAGTCGGCGATGGCTTGGACGAGGTTTTCGCCCAGGCTGGCCCGCAGCAGGGCGAGCACGCTGGTGGCGAAGCGGGTCTGCACCACGGACTTCTCGTCGGCGAAGCTCAAATCGATCACGTTGTTGGCGACGGCCGCTATCGGGGTGTCGGTGACGCCGAGGATGGCCGTCTTGGGCATGGCGGCGGGAAGCTGGCTGAACGCGGCGGCCACCTCAGTGGTGGTGCCAGAGCGGGAAATGCCGACCACCCGGTCGTAACCGCGCTTGAGCGGCAGCTCGGAGGCGGTGAAGGCGTCCGTCCAGCCCTGGCCGGCGGCCTCCCGCAGCGAAGCGTAGGCCATCGCCACGAACCATGACGTGCCGCAGCCGATGACCGCGACCCGCTCTCCGGGCCGGGGAAGGCTCCATTCCGATCCGGCGACGGTGTCGACGGCCTGCCGCCAGCACTGCGGCTGCGAGGCAATCTCATTGAGCACGTATGGCATGTGAAAAATCCCTGTCTTTCCTAACGCTTCCTCGGGTTACGAGCTTTACCCCCTAAACGCTAACGTTGATTGCCCCCAGCCTCAAGCATTCCCGCTCACCCGCGCAACCAGACTGCACATTGCGCGAACGTGGCGCTTAATAGCGCCGGCCCAAGGGGACGATGCCGCGGCGGGCCAGCTCTTCGTGGATGTAGACGCAGTTGGCTTGGTTGTAATCGGCTTCCAGGTGGTAGGCGAGCTTCAGCGGGCCGCCGGCGTTGTCGGCGAGTACCGTCTCCAGCCAGGCGGCGATGTCGGATTCGGCGGCGTCTTTCAGCAGCGCCTCGACCGGCGGGAAGGTGTTGATCTCGAAATCGGCGCCCATCCGCCGCCGGATGCCCGCCAGCGAAGTGTTCGAGCCGGTGTCGATGACGGCCAGGTTTTCCACTGCGCAGATGGCGTCCATCACATGGTCGGCGTTGCCGCAGGAATGCAGCCGGAGGGCGCCGAACTCGCGGCCCAACTGGCTCAGATACGGGGTAACGAACTCTGCGTACATGTCCTGGCTGAGCATCGTCCCGGCGCATTCGCCCACATGGATGGAGGTGGCGGGCAGCCCGCCGATGCGCGAGAAATGCCCGATGGCGACGGTATAGACGTCGGCGATCCACTTGTGGATGGCGTGCACCAGCTCGGGGGAGTCCATCATCAACATAAAGACGTCCGGCCCGATGAACTTCATGGAGGTGGTGACTATGCCGTGGATGGTGGCCCGGCCGGAGGTGTCCCAGAAGAATGGCGGGATCACCCGCAGCTCTGGATGCTCGGCCCGCGCCCGCTCCACCTGGGCGGTCAGCTCGTGCAGCACCGGGCGCTCCAGCAGCTCTTCCGGGGCGGGCAGCTCGTCGGCGCTCGCAATCTGCGCCAGCGGGTAGCCGGCCACGTCGGAGTCTTTGTCCGGCGCGAAGACGAAGTCGGAGCCGAGGGCGGCCGCGATAATCATGTTCGGCTGGATCGCCCCCACGAGCAACTGGTTCGCCGCCACGTATTCGGCCTGCACCAGGTTGTCCTCCATGTTGTAGACGGGGTAATCCGGGAAGCGCGCCTTCACGAACTCGTGGCAGGCCAGATCCTGCTCCATGCGGTGCAGCGGATCGGTGTAATAGCGCTCGTCGAAAACGAAGCCGCCCTCGTGGTTCAGCCAGCCTTTCGACACGCTGGCCTGCACAGAAATCATCGTTTCTCCTTGTGGAATCTTGGCCCCCGTGGCCCTACTTGATGGAGCCGGCCGTCAGGCCCGCCACCAGCTTCTTCTCGATGAGGGCGAACAGGATGATGGCCGGGATGATGGCGACGATGGAGACGCCGAACACGTACTGCCAGCGGGTCTGGTACTGCCCGACGAACGAGAACAAGGCCACCGAAAGCGGCTGCTTGGACGGGTCGGAGGACAGGATGACCAGCGAGGCGGCGAACTCGTTCCAGGCCGCGGTGAAGGTGAAGATGGTGGCGGTGACGATGCCCGGCCACACCAGCGGCATGTCGATCTTCCACAGCACCTGCCAGTTGGAAGCGCCGTCCAGGCGGGCCGACTCGTCCACCTCTTTGGGGATGGAGGCGAAGAACGAGTGCAGAATCCAGGTGCCGAACGAGAGATTGAACGCCGAGTTGATCAGGATCATCGCCCACCAGGTGCCGCCCAGCCCCAGCGACATGAACTCTTTGAACAGGCCGACGACCACGACGGCCGGCTGCAGCATCTGGGTGAGCAGCACCAGGAACAGGAAGGCCATCCGGCCGGGGAAGCGGTATTTGGCGGTGTAGTAGGCGGCCGGCACGGCGACGACCAGCGTCAGCAGCGTGGCCAAGAACGCGATGACGATATTGGACAAAAGGTTGTCCGGCAGCGGCGTCTCCGTCACCCCCCACATGGTGACGTAGTTGTCCAGATGCCACTCTTCGGGGATGAAGGTGGGGGGAGTGCGGTTGATCTCGGCCATGGATTTGAACGAGCCGAGCAGCATGATGATGTACGGCAGCAGGAAGACGAGCGCCACCAGCACCCCCGCGCCGACGCGCATGCCGACCGAGCCGGGGGAGATCGGCGTGATGTACTTGCTGTCGGAATGGTTCTTCTTGGCGGCCATCACTCGTCCACCCCCTTCAGCGGCTTGACCACATACATGTAGATGACGATGATCAGGATGACCACCGCGAAGTTCACCACCGACAGCGCGCTGGCGACGTCGATGCGCTGGTTTTGCAGCATGATCTTGTACATCATGGTGGTGGTGGTGTCGGCGTCGAATCCGGGCATGGAGCCCGTCACCACTTTCAGGATCGGATACGAGTTGAAGACGTTGATGATGTTGATGATGGCCGAGGCCGCCAGCGCCGGGCGCAGCTGCGGCAACACGACCTTGAAATAGGTGCCGACCCGGCCGGCGCCGTCCACGGCGGCCGCCTCTAGCACATCTTTGGGGATGGACTGGTGCCCGGCCAGCAAGGTGTAGGTGGTGAAGGGCAGCGAGACGAAAATCGCGATCAAGATGGCGACGATGAACGCCTGCGGCATGCCCTTGGTGAAGCCGTAGTCGCCGCCTTCGAAAGCCGAAAGGAAGGGCAAATACCGCGAGAGCTGTTTCAAGAACTCGTTCACCAGGCCGTAGTTCGGCTGGACGGCGTAGAAGATGACCATGGTTGTCATCAGCACCGACGACGCCCACGGGATGATGACGATGAGCCGCAGCAGGGTGCGGCCGGGGAAGGCCTTGTTCAGGAAGTGCGCCAGCACCAAGGAGATGGCGATGGTGCCCAACACCACGAC
>JAISTI010000092.1 GCA_031272685.1 Propionibacteriaceae bacterium
AACTCACCGCCGGCAAGCGCGAATGCCTGGAGGCCGACGGGCTGGCGGTGCCCGGCGTGGGCGCCTTCGCCGCCTGTGTGGCGCAATTGCTGGCCGTCGGCGGCGACGAGATCATCCACACCCGGCTGGCCGCCGGAAAGCCGGTCTTCGGCATCTGCGTGGGGCATCAGGTGATGTTCGAGCGGGGCGTGGAACACGGGGTCGAGGCCGCCGGGCTCGGCGTGCTGCCCGGTTCCGTCGAGCGCCTGGACGCCGCGGTGCTGCCGCACATGGGCTGGAACACCGTCCGCCCGCCGGCCGGCTCCCAGCTGTTCGCCGGGGCCGAGGCCGAACGCTTCTACTTCGTGCACTCCTACGGCGTCCGCGCCCTGGATCGCGGCCGGGTGGCCTACACCGAGTACGGCGGGGGCGAGTTCGTCAGCGCCGTGGAAGACGGCCCGCTGTGGTGCACCCAATTCCATCCGGAGAAGTCCGGGGCCGCCGGGGCGATACTGCTTCGGAATTGGCTGGCGACCTTGTAAAGTCCTTCCCCATGGCGAGCTTCGAGATTCTCCCGGCCGTAGACATGAAATCCGGCCAAGCCGTGCAATTGGTGCGCGGGGTGGCCGGTTCCGAGCGGGTCTTCGGCGACCCGATCGCCGCCGCCGCCCGCTGGCAGCATGAAGGCGCGCAGTGGCTGCACCTGGTCGATCTCGACGAGGCCTTCGGGCACGGCTCCAACTTCGCCACCGCCGCCCAGATCATCCGCGAGCTGCACATCAACGTGGAGCTGACCGGCGGCATCCGCGACGACGAGAGCTTGCGCCGGGCGCTGGCCACCGGCTGCCGGCGCGTCAACATCGGCACCGCCGCCGTCGAAAACCCAGAATGGGCCGCCGCCGCCATCGAGCAGTTCGGCGACCGGATCGCCATCGCCCTCGACGTCAAAGACGGCAAGCTCGCCACCCGCGGCTGGGTGGAGGCGGCCGGCGACCTCGACGCCACCCTCGCCCGCTTCAACGAGGCCGGCTGCGCCCGCTACGTCGTCACCGACGTCTCCTCCGACGGCACCCTCACCGGCCCGAACCTCGACCTGCTGCGCCAGGTGGCCATCAGCACCAACGCCAAGGTCACCGCCTCCGGGGGCATCTCCTCTTTGGCAGACGTGCGCGCCATATCCCGCCTGGCCGACATCGGCGTCGACTCCGCCATCATCGGCACCGCCCTCTACGTCGGCTCCTTCACCCTCCAAGAAGCCCTGGACATCTCCGCCCCGCCCGCGCTGTAATCGAAGGTGTTTCTGGTAGTTCCGAGCCTTCCCGGAACGTTATGCCGAACCGCTACGCCTGCATCAGGGCCACAACGTTGCCGCCATAGTAAGCTGTACGGGACGATAGGAGGACGGATATGAGCGGCCATTCCAAGTGGGCCACCACGAAGCACAAGAAGGCGGCCATCGACGCCAAACGCGGCAAGCTGTTCGCGCGGCTGATCAAGAATATCGAGGTGGCGGCCCGCACCGGCGGCGCCGATCCGGCCGGCAACCCGACGCTCTACGACGCCATCCAGAAGGCCAAGAAGAACTCCGTCCCGGCGGACAATATCGACCGCGCGGTCAAGCGCGCGGCGGGCGGCGACGCGAACGCGGCCGCCTACGACACCATCATGTACGAAGCCTATGTGGCCGGGGGAGTGGCGGTGCTAATCGAGTGCCTCACCGACAACCGCAACCGCTCGGCGTCGGATGTGCGCATCGCCGTCACCCGCAACGGCGGCCGGATGGCCGATGTCGGCTCGGTGCAGCGGCTCTTCAACCGCAAAGGCGTGGTCGAGGTGGAAACCAAAGACGGCCACCCCAGCGAAGACGAGGTGATGGAGGCCACCCTCGACGCCGGCGCCGAAGACATCGTCGACGAGGGCGAGGCCATCACCGTCTATTCCGAGCCGAACGACCTTGTCGAGGTGCGCAAAGCGGTGCAGGACGCCGGTTTCGACTACGCGCAGGCCGAGGTCAAGTTCATCCCGTCGTTCACCGAATCGGTCACGGACGCCGACACCGCCGCCAAGATTTTCAAGGTGCTGGACGCGCTGGAAGACCTCGATGACGTGCAGAACGTCTATTCCAACGAGGACGTGCCCGACGACATCCTCGCCACCCTGGAATAGCGCCGATATGCGCGTGCTGGGGGTCGATCCCGGGCTCACCCGCTGCGGGGTCGGGGTCATCGAGGGCAGCCCCGGGCGGCCCATCAAGCTCATCGCCGCCGGGGTCATCACCACCAGCCCGAGCGCTCCGCACGAGCAACGGCTGCTGGCCATCGAAAAGGGCCTGGCACAGTGGTTCGACACCCACACCCCCGAGCGGGTGGCGGTGGAGCGCGTCTACGCCGACCAGAACGTGCTGTCCGTGATGGGCACCGCCCAGGCGGCCGGGCTGGCGATGATCGCCGCCGCCAAGCGCGGGCTGCCGGTGGCGATGCACACCCCGACGGAAGTCAAGGCCGCCATCACCGGGTCGGGCCGGGCGGACAAATCCCAGATCGGGGCGATGGTGGCGAAAATCTTGAAGCTGGCCGAACCGCCCAAACCCGCCGACGCCGCCGACGCGGTGGCGCTGGCGATCTGCCATCTGTGGCGCGGCGCGGCCGCCGACCGCATCGAACAGGCCTTGTCCAAGGCGCAGGCAAAGGAGGCCAAGTGATAGCCCAGCTCAGTGGAAAGACGGTCCAACTAGGAGTTTCGTCAATTGTGATTGATGTGGGCGGGGTCGGGTTCCTGGCCAACTGTACGCCGTCGGTGGCGGCGGCCAACCGCGTAGGGGAGGCGGCCACCGTGTTCACCTCGCTGGTGGTGCGCGAAGACGCGCTCACCCTTTTCGCCTTCCAGGACGCCGAAGAGCGCGACTGCTTCGAACTGGTGCAATCGGTGAGCGGGATTGGCCCGAAGATCGCGCTGGCGTGCGTGTCGGTGCTCACCCCGCAGCAGTTGCGCCAAGCGCTGGCCAATGAGGACGTGCATGCCCTCACCCAGATCCCCGGCATCGGCAAGAAGGGGGCGCAGCGGCTGGTGATCGAGCTGAAAGACAAGGCGGGCGCGGTGCCGGACGCGCGCGCCGCCGCCGGGGCGCAGCCGTGGCGCGAACAGGTGCTGGCGGGCTTGCAGGGGCTGGGCTGGAGCCTGAAAGACGCCGAGGCGGCATGCGAGCGGGTGGCCGAATACGCCGCGTCCGACGAAAAACCCACCGTGGCGCAGATCATGCGCCAGGCATTGCGCTCGCTGGCGAAGTAGGCTGGCCCCGTGGAAGACTTCGACCCGCTCGATCCGGCACCGCAACTCGACGACAAGGCCGTCGAATCCGCGCTGCGGCCGGGCACCCTGGCCGAATTCGGCGGCCAGCCGCGGGTGAGCGAGCAGCTCGGGCTGGTGATCGAGGCGGCGCGGGCCCGTGGCGGCACTCCCGAACACATCCTGCTCTCCGGCCCGCCCGGGCTCGGCAAGACCACGCTCGCCATGATCATCGCCAGCGAGTTGGAGACCCCGATCCGCGTCACCTCCGGCCCGGCCATCCAGCACGCCGGCGATCTCGCCGCCATCCTGAGCGGCCTGGCCGAGGGCGAGGTGTTTTTCCTCGACGAGATCCACCGCATGGCCCGCCCGG
>JAISTI010000121.1 GCA_031272685.1 Propionibacteriaceae bacterium
TGAAGCTGCCGCACTTCTACTAGAGCCATCAGGTGCCCCCCACTGCCACGGGGGAGGTGCGCGCCAGGAACTGCTCCAGGCGACGTTGCCCGAAAGAAAGCGGCGTGCAGATCAGCCAATAGATCACAGCCGCAACGATATACACCGTGGTGAACTGGTAGGTGGGGGTTGCGATTATTTGCGCCTGGCGCATGATCTCGGTGACCATGACGATCGAGACGAGCGAGGTGTCTTTGACCAGCGAGATGAACGTGTTGGACAGCGGCGGGATGCCGATGCGCAGGGCTTGCGGGAGCACGATCCGACGCAGCGTCAGCGCGAAGCCCATGCCGACGCTTTGGGCCGCCTCCCACTGGCCTTTCGGGACGGCGAGTATCGCCCCCCGTATGGATTCGCCCGCGTAACCGGCGACGTTCAGCGTCAGCGCGATCCAGGCGGACAACAGCGGCGGAACCATCGTGCCGGTGATCATCGGGAGCGCGTAGAAGGGCAGGTAGAGTTGCACCAGCAGCGGCGTTCCGCGGATAGCCGACACGAACGCCGCGCCGATACAGTAGACGACGCGGTTGCGTGACAGCTTCGCCAGCGCCACGAAGATGGCCAGCACGAAGCCCGCGCCGAAAGAAAACAGCGTCAGCGGGATGGTGGCCACCAGCCCTTCATAGACCAGCGGCCACCAAGCCCGCAGCGCCAATTCGGGATCGAAGAGTCTCACTGCTTCGAATCCCTACTTCGAAATGTCCTTGCCGAAGTATTTCTCGCCGATATTGGCCAGCGTCCCGTCGGACTGCAGTTCGGCCAGCGCTCCATTGATCGCCGCCACCAGGCCGGAGTCCTTCTGTAATGCGAAGCCCTGGTACACCTTGTCATCGGTGATTTCCAGGGCGACGTGGGTAGCGGTGTCTCCGGTGGTCTGGTAGTAGTCGAGCGCGGCCAGGGCATCGTTCAGGGTGAAGTCGACCCGGCCCTGGGCGACGGCGGTGACGGACTCGGAGAAACCGGGAACGGTCTCGACCGTGGCCCCGTAGCCCTCCGACTTCGCACCCCAGTTGGAGCCTGGGGTCTGCGCGGTCGTCTTGCCTTTCAGATCTTCGACGGTCTTGATCGAATCGTTGTCGGCCTTGGTGATGACCACCGGATAGGAGACGGAATAGGCGTCGGAGAGGTCGTACTTCTCTTTGCGTTCGTCGGTGAGTTCCACCTCGTTGGCGATGGCATTGAACTGGCCGGCTTCGAGGGCGCCGAAGATGCCGTCCCATTGCACTTCGGCAAACTCGGCGGTCAAGCCGAGCTTGGCGGCCACAGCCTCGGCCACTTCGATGTCGTAGCCGACGAGCTTGCCGGAATCGTCGTGGTAGCTGAACGGCGCGTAGGTGCCTTCCGTTCCGAAGGTGATTTTGCCGCCGAGGGCGGCGATGGCCGAGTCGGAATCCCCGGTGGAAGCGGCCGGTGAGCCGCAGGCGGTCAAGGCGAAAAGAGCCAGACCGATAGTTGCGAATGTGATTGTCTTGTGCATTGAAGTTCCTTTGGTTGGGTGCAGGCGCGTGCCCTGCGGGATTGTTGAGAGATAGTGTCCGCAGTTTCCGGGGTGCACGCACTACGCAAAGCGCAGGTTTGGAATACTCAAGCGGCAGACACTATGAGCAGGAATGACAACACAGGCAGGTGGGGCGACCCCCCACGAGCGCGGTTGCGTCATACATGGACGAAACCCTAGCCGACGCGCACAGCCCGCGTCTGCGATCCGACGTTATTCGAGACGCGAGGTTGGGCGGCCGGGCGGCGCGGCTGCCCAAAGAGGTCGTGCGGCGCGCGCAGGGCGCGCGAAGGCAACACCCGCGCAAATCTATTCCAGCGCGGGCGCTTTAGGGCATACACTTGGGCTTGCGTCGACAGGCGCGAAGGACACCACTTCCCCAACAGTCCGGAGCGAGACATGGCCAGCGAGCTTTCCGACGACCCGATGGTCGGTCGTGTGCTGGACGGACGCTACGAAATCATCCGCAAGGTCGCCAAAGGCGGCATGGCCACCGTCTATCAGGCCCGCGATCAACGGCTCGGCCGCATCGTCGCCGTCAAGCTCATGCACGACGGCCTCACCTCCGACCCCGGCTACGTGGCGCGCTTCAACCGCGAAGCCCGCTCGGCCGCCGGGCTGACGCACCCAGGTATCGTATCCGTCTTCGACCAAGGCATCGACCAAGGCCGGCCGTTCATCGTGATGGAATACGTGCCCGGCGGCACGCTGCGGCATCTGATCACCAACACCGCGCCCATCGGGCCGAAGCGGGTGGTGGAGCTGATGCTGCCGGTGGTGGACGCCGTCGCCCCCGCCCACGAAGCCGGCATCCTGCACCGCGACCTGAAGCCGGAGAACGTGCTCATCTCCGACCGCAACCAGATCAAGGTGGCCGATTTCGGCCTGGCCAAACCGGTGGCCTCCCAAACCAACTCCAACCCCGGCACGCTGATGGGGACGGTCTCGTACGTCTCGCCCGAAGTCGTCACCAACCGGCCCTACGACACCCGCTCCGACGTCTACGCGCTGGGCGTCATCCTCTACGAGATGCTGACCGGCGCGAAACCGCACACCGGCGAAACCCCGGTGGCGGTGGCATACAGCCATGTGAACAAAGACGTGCCCGCCCCTTCCACGGCGCTGCCCGCCAGCGACACCGCCATCCCCGACTACCTCGACGCGCTGGTACTGGCCGCCACCGCGCGCGATCCGAACCTGCGGCTGCGCGACGCCGGCGTGCTGGCCCACCACCTGCGGCTGGTGCGCGACGCGCTCGCCCGCGGAATACGCTCCGACCCGCAACTTGCCGCCCAAATGCGCGTCACCTCCCTCGACCCCGGCAGCCAAGCCACCGAAACCATCCCCGACATCCAGGTGCCGCCCACGGTGCCCGTCCCGGTGCACGACACCCCGGTGATGGCCCCCAGCGCCCAAACCGGCAGCCGACCGGCCCCGCCCCAAACACCCGCGCCCGCGCCCACCGCCCGCGCGCGGCCGGCCAAACGCAAACGCCGCCGCGGAGTGGGCGTGATTGTGGTGCTGCTGGTGCTGCTGCTCATCGCCGGGCTGGGCGGCTATGGCGCCTGGTATTTCCTGAAAGGGCGTTTCACCGAAGTGCCGGCCTTCGTGGGCATGACCGAGGCCGACGCCCGCAAGCTCGCCACCAAAGAAAAACTCACCATCACCTTCACCCCGGAGTATTCCGAAGAGGTGCCCAGCGGGGAAATCATCTCCACCAACCCCACCGAGGGCACCCAGATTCTCATCAACGGGGAGGTCGCCGCCGTCGTCTCCAAAGGCAAAGAGCGCTATGCGGTGCCGAAAGTCACCGGCAAGAGCGAAGATGACGCCCGGCAAGCCATCATGAAGGCCAACCTCGTCGTCGGCGAGGTGGTGCCGGTGTACGACGACAAAGTGAAAGACGGCCTGGTGGTGAAACAGTCGGTGGCCAGCGGCAAGAAGGTAAAGCCGGGCACCGCCATCGACTTGGAAATCTCGCAAGGCCCCGCACCCGTCGACATCACCAGCTACGAAGGGCAGCCCTACACCGACGCCAAAGCCCACTTCAAGAAGCTCGGGCTGAAAGTGTCGAAGGCGGATTCCGTCTACAACAACGAAATCCCGAAGGGCGCGGTGGTCTCCCAAGACCCGGTTTCCGGGCAGTTGCTGCGCGGCCAGACCATCAAATTCATCGTCTCCCTCGGGCCGGAGCTGCACGAGGTGCCCAACGTGTTCAAGCTCTCCGTCGATGACGCGACCAAGAAGATGGAAGACGCGGGCTTCAAGGTGAAGGTCACCTACGAGGCCAAGCTGCTCAACATCGTCGCCAAGACCAGCCCCAAAGCCGGGGAGATGCTCGCCATCGGCTCCACCGTCGAGCTGTTCGTGGTGTGAGCGCGGGGGCGCTAGCTCCGCTTCGCCACCCAGAACGTCAGCCCCAGAGCGGCTTCGGAGAAGCCCCCGTCGCCGGAATCGCCTTCCAGCACTTCTTCGGCCAGCACCTCGTCGGCAATCAAATCGCGGTTTGCCCTAATGGCGGCGGAGGTGGCCTCGCCGGCCTCGCCCAGGGTGTTCCACACCAGCGTGATCCGGTCGGAAACCTCGAATCCGGAGTTCTTGCGGGCCTCCTGGATGAGGCGGACGACCTCGCGGGCCAGCCCCGCCTCGACCAGCTCGTCGTCAAGCTC
>JAISTI010000145.1 GCA_031272685.1 Propionibacteriaceae bacterium
TCCGATTCCCGCCACTCGCCGGTAGAAAAAGTCCCGCGCCCCCGATGGGGGCACGGGACTTTGGAGCGAGCGACGGGAATCGAACCCGCATGACCAGCTTGGAAGGCTGGGGCTCTGCCATTGAGCTACGCTCGCGCAGGGCACGAGTCTAGTACAAGACCTTTGGCGGCCGGGATGGGGGAATCCCCAAGGAAGGGCAGGGGGGTGAACCGGGGGCGAAACCGGGGTGAACCAGGTGCCAGCGCGGGCGATGATGTGGGAGACTGAAGTGTCCGACTTTAGGAGGGGATTTCCATGGGACTCATTGACGCACTAACTGCAGCCGGCGGCGGGATTCTCGCCGACCAGTGGCTCGAATTCTACGCGCTGGACGCCATTCCAGACGACACCCTGGTGGTCAAAGGGCAGCGCTACACCGGTGGCCGCGGCTCCAACACCAAAGGCTCCGACAACATCATCTCGCACGGCTCGGGCATCATCGTGGCCGAGGGGCAGGCGGTCGCCATCGTCGACGACGGCCTCATTGTCGAGTTCACCGCCCAGCCCGGCCGCTACACCTACGACCAAACCACCTCGCCGTCCATCTTCGCCGGCGGAGATCTGGCCGCAAACCTGATCGACACCTTCAAGCAGGGCGTGGAGCGCTTCACCTACGGTGGCGGTGTCACCCACGACCAGCGCGTGTACTACTTCAACATCAAGCACATCAGCGGCAACAAATACGGCACCAGCAGCCCGATTCCGGTGCGCATCGTGGATGCCAACGTCGGGCTGGACACCTTCATCCCGGTGCGGCTGAACGGCGAATACGCCTACCGGCTCACCAACCCGATTCTCTTCTTCAAGTTCATCTCCGGCAACGTCGATCCCGCGTACAAGCGCGAGACCATCGAGTCGCAGATGAAGAGCGAGCTGATGACGGCGCTGCAGCCCGCGCTGGGGCAGGTTGCCGCCGCCGGGGTGCGCTATGAGGCGCTGACGCTGGCCACCACCCAAATCGCCCAAGCGCTGAACCAGCAACTCAGCGCCACCTGGCGGGATCTGCGCGGCATCGAGGTCGTCTCCTTCGGCATCAACACCATGACGGCTTCTCCGGAAGACGAGCAGAAGCTGCGCGATCTGCAGATGGCCGCCACCATGCGCGATCCGCGGATGGCCGCCGCGCAGCTCGCCGCCGCCCAGGCCGACGCCATGCGCACCGCCGCCGGGAACGATGCCGGGGCGATGACCGGCTTCCTCGGCATGGGGTTCGCCCAGCAGGCCGGCGGTGGAAACGTCGCCCAGCTTTTCCAGGCCGGCGACGCCCAGCCGGTCACCCCGCAGTCCGCCTATCCGATGCAAGACGGCGGCGGTTTTGGAGTGCCGGCCGCCCCGGCGGCTCCCGGCGCGCCCGCCGCCCCGGCAGCGCCTGCCGCCCCCGTGGCGCCCGCCGCCCCGGCAGCTCCGGCCGCCCCCGCGGCGCCGGCCGCCCCGGAGCAGCCCGTCCCGCCCGTCAGCGTCGCCCCGGCCCCACCGCCGGCGAATAGCTGGACCTGCCCGGCGTGCGGCCACCAAGGCAACGACGGGAAGTTCTGCGAAGAATGCGGCGCGCCCCGGCCGGCTGCCTGAGCGCCGCAGGAGCGAGACCCTAGCGGGGGGATACGGCTGTGGCTGTGCTCGAATACAAGTGCCCGAATTGCGGCGGTCCCATCAGCTTCGACGCCGACGCGCAGCAAATGGTTTGCCCATACTGCAATTCGCAGATCGACGTCGCCGCGCTCAAGCAATTCGACGCCGACCTCGGCCAGGCGCAGAAATCCGAAGCCCTCGATTGGAACTACACCGGGCAAGACTGGGCGCCGGGGGAGCAGGAAGGGATGCTCGTCTACTCCTGCCAGTCCTGCGGCGGCGAGATCGTCGCCGAGGCCACCCTCGGCGCCACCAAATGCCCGTTCTGCGACAACCCGGTAGTCGTCACCTCGCAATTCTCCGGCACCCTGCGCCCCAACGTCGTCATCCCTTTCAAGAAGGGCAAAGATGCGGCAATGGCGGCGCTGGCCGAGCATTATCAAGGCAAAAGGCTGCTGCCGAAGGTGTTCAAGAGCCAAAACCACCTCGACGAGATCCGCGGCGTGTACGTGCCGTTCTGGCTTTTTGACGCCGACGCGGCCGGCCGTTTCACCTACAAGGCCACCACCAGCCGCCACTGGTCCGACTCCGACAACATATACACCGAAACCTCCCACTACGGCGTGTTTCGCGAGGCTGGGATGAGTTTCGACGAGGTGCCTGCCGACGGCTCGTCCAAAATGGACGACACCCTGATGGAATCCATCGAGCCCTTCGACTATTCGCAGGCGGTAGATTTCCAAACCGCCTACCTGTCGGGCTTCCTGGCCAACAAATACGACGTCACCGCCGAGCAGATGGCCGGGCGCACCAACGACCGGGTGGCGGCCAGCCTGCGCAAGGCGGCCCGCGGCACCGTCACCGGCTACGAGACGGTGGCCGAGGAGAGCGCGGATATCCGGCTGCGGCGCGGCGAAATCCGCTACGCGCTGCTGCCGGTGTGGATCCTCAACACCTCCTGGAAAGGCAAGTCGTACATCTTCGCCATGAACGGCCAGACGGGCCGCTTCGTCGGCGACCTCCCGCTCGACGTGGGGGCGTTCTGGCGCTGGGCGCTCGGGTTGCTTTTCGGCGCCGGGGCGGTCTTCGGCGCGCTGATCTGGGCTTTCGCCGCCTATTCGGGGGTGGTGTGATGCTGCGCCGGGCCATTGCCGCGCTGCTGTTGGCGGCGCTGGCCGCCACCGCCACCCCAGCCTGGGCCGACGATCTCGCCCGGGTTGGGGAAGGCGAGCGGCTGCCGCGTTTCGTGGACGACGTCGGGCTGCTGGACGAGTCGCAGGCCGCCACCCTCACCGCGCGGCTCGACGAAGTCTCCGATGCGCATGTGTTCGACACCGTGGTGGTGGTCGTGGAAGAGATCGACGACCGCGAACCCCGGCTGTACGCCGCCGACTTCTACGAAGAGAACAATTACGGCATGGACGCCCAGAGCCCCGGCTCGGGCGCGATTCTGCTGATCGCCATGCAGACCCGGCAGTTCGGTTTCGCCACCACCGGCGTCGGCATGAGCGCCTTCACCGATGCCGGGCAGGAATACCTCGACACCTTCTTCGTGCCATATCTGCGCGAAGACGACTGGTATGGGGCCTTCATGGGCTTTGCCAACGCCGTCGACGATTTCCTGAACATGTATCAGGCTGGCACCCCGTACACCACCTCGAATATCCCCGGCTACACCTCGGCGCAGCAAGACTACGACTATCCCGAATCCAGCGGCGAAATTCCCGGCAGCGGCATCCGGGCGAACCGGGAGACGGTCACCGTGCTGTCGATCTGCGCGGTCATCTTCTCGCTGCTCATCGGCTTCGGCTTTCCGCTCTATTGGCGCTCGAAGCTGAAATCTGTGAAACCCGCCGCCGGCGCCGACGACTACACCCGCCCCGGCAGCTTCCAGGTGACGAACCAATACGACAACTTCCTCTACACCACCATGCGCGTCACCCCGATTCCCAAGAGCGACAGCGGAGGGGGCGGTTCGCACCATTCGTCGTCCAGCTCGTCCTTCTCGTCTTCCTCCGGCTCCAGCTTCTCCGGCCACTCGGGTTCCTTCTGAGTCCGGCCGCAATCTCGCAACCATTTGGAATCGCGGCCCGGCAGCGGGTAGGCTTGGGCGTTGGTTCAGAGCCAAAAGGAGAAGGAAATGGCTGTCCCGAAACGCAGGATGTCCCGCAGCAACACGCACTCTCGGCGTTCCCAGTGGAAAACCGAGGCGCCCACGCTTGCCACCTGCCCGAATCCCGCCTGCGGCGCAAAGCACCTGCCGCATACCGCCTGCCCCGAATGCGGAAACTACGGCCCGCGCGGCTCGCAGCGCCAGGTGCTGGATATCTGAGCTGAACGCCCTGCCGGGATCTGCCCGGCAGCCCGTTGATCCCAGATCGGCAAATCCCGAGATTGGCACCCCATGAGCCGAATTGACGATGTCTTCGCGGAGTTGGGCTTCGCGGTCGACCCTGCCTGGCTGGACCGCGCCCTCCCCCACTCGTCCTACGCCTACGAAAACGGCCGGGTGCCCGACAACGAGCGTTTGGAATTTCTGGGCGACGCGGTGCTGGAGCTGGTCGTCACCGAGCACCTCTACCACACCTTCTCCGACGCCGAAGGCCGACTGGCGAAGCTGCGCGCGGCGGTGGTGAACTCGCAGGTGCTTGCCGATGTCGCCCGCAGCCTGGAGCTGGGCCCGGAGCTGCGCCTGGGCAAGGGCGAGATCGCCACCGGCGGCACCAACAAGAATTCGCTGCTCGCCAACGCCATGGAGGCGGTGATCGGCGCGGTGTTCCTTTCCGCCGGGCAGGTGGCTGCCGGGCGGCTGATCCACCATCTGCTCGACGGCCTGATAGCGCGGGCGGCGGCCAGCGGCGCCGGCCTCGACTGGAAGACCAGCCTGCAAGAGCTGACGGCGCACCGCGAGCTGGGAGTGCCCGCCTACGACATTTCCGAATCCGGCCCCGACCACAACAAGCACTTCGTGGCCGTAGTGCGGCTCGGCGACTGGACGAGCGAGCCGGGGGAGGGCTCATCCAAGAAGCAAGCCGAGCAGGGCGCCGCCGAGCGGGCTTTCCACGCCCTCGACGGCGAGCTGGCCGCTGACGGGTCGGTGCGCGTTGCCTGAGCTGCCCGAAGTCGAAGTCGTCCGCGCCGGGCTGGCCCCCCACCTGCTGGGCCGCACCATCAAACAGGTGCGGGTTTTGCATCCCCGCGCGGTCCGCCGCCACCTGCTCGGAGCTGAAGATTTCGCAAACGCCCTTGCCGGGCGCACTTTTGCCGAGCCGCGCCGCCGCGGAAAATATCTGTGGTTCCCGTTCGAGCAAGGCCCGGCGCTGCTGGCGCACCTGGGCATGTCCGGGCAGTTGCTGGTGGACGGCGAGTCCCCGCACGCCCGCGTCATCTTCGATTTGGACGACGGCTCCCGGCTGGTTTTCGCCGACCAGCGCACCTTCGGCGGCATGTGGCTGGCCTCCGGGCGCGCCCCCGTCCCCGAAGAAATCTCCCACATCGCGCCCGACCTGTTCGAGATTGCGGACTTGGAGCCGCTGGCTGCCCGGATGGCCACCGGCGGCCGGGCGGTGAAACGGCTGTTGCTGGACCAAACCGTCGTCTCCGGCATCGGCAACATCTACGCCGACGAGGCGCTGTGGCTGGCGAAGACCCACTACCTCGCCCCCGCGGAAACCCTCGGCCAAACCGGGATGCTGGCGGTGCTGCGGGCCGCCCGCGAGGTGATGGCGCAGGCGCTGTCCGCCGGCGGCACGTCCTTCGACGCGCTCTATGTGAACGCGGCCGGCGAGCCGGGCTATTTCGGCCGCGAGCTGGCCGTCTACGGCCGCGAAGGCCAGCCCTGCCGGCGCTGTGCGGCCGCCATCGTCCGCGAGCCGTTTATGGGCCGCTCCAGTTTCCGCTGCCCAAGCTGCCAGGCAATAGGCTGAGCCCGATGGGATTGATCGAACGCCATGCCGGCAGCCTGCGGCAACTGGCCAACTTCGCGCTGGTCGGCTGCGTGGGCGTGCTCGTGAACCAGAGCGTCTT
>JAISTI010000109.1 GCA_031272685.1 Propionibacteriaceae bacterium
TCGCGCACCTCGGAGCGGTTGCGGTGGATGGCCGGCACCAAAATGTGCGAGGGCCGGTCGTGTCCCATCTGCACAATCAGCTCGGCGAGGTCGGTCTCCCAGGCGGCCACCCCGGCGGCCTCCAGGGCTTCGTTCATGTCGATTTCCTGGGTGACCATCGACTTGATCTTGACCACTTCTTCCACGCCCTTGGCCTTCACCAGGGCGACGATGATCTCGTTGGCCTCGGCGGCGTCTCGGGCCCAATGCACGGTGACACCCCTCTTGGTGAGGTTTTCCTCCAGCTGGACCAGGTATTCGTCGAGGTGGCGGCCGACGCGGTCTTTGATTTCGGCGGCGGCGGAGCGCAGCCGCTCCCAGTTTTCCGGCCCGACTTCTTCCACCCGGATGCGGCGCTTGTTGCGGATGGTGTGGGTGGCGAAGCGCAGGTTCTTGCGCATGACGGTGTTGGCGAGCTGGCGGCGGGCGTTCTTCTTGAACACCGGCATTTCGACCAGCTGGCCGGGCGGCGGCGCGGGCGTGAGCCGTCCCCCTACCCTGTGGACTTGCGGTTGCGCCATGTCACACCTCCTCCGTGCTGGCGAGAATCTCGGCCAAGTGGATGGCCTGCACCGGAGCCTTGTCGCGGCGCAGCAGGCCGCCGATGTTCAGCAGACAGGCGTTGTCGCCGGCCACCACGTATTCGGCGCCGGTGGCCATGATGTTGCGGGCCTTCTCGGTGACCAGCGCCACCGACAGGTCGGGGTTTTTCAGCGAGAAAGTGCCGCCGAAACCGCAGCATTCCTCGCCAGTCGGCAGCCCCACCTCGTCGGCGGGCAGCGGCACATATTCCAGGCCCTTCACGGCTTGCAGCAGCCGCAGCGGCTTGTCCCCCACTTTCGCCACCCGCAGCGAATGGCAGGTGGGGTGGTAGGTGACCCGGTGCGGGAAAAAGGCCCCCACGTCCGTAACTTGCAGCACATCCACCAGGAACTCGGAGATGTCATAGGTGTTCGGCACCACCCGGCGGACGGCTTCGAGCAGGCCGGTGTCCCCGCTGCGCTCTGCCAGCATTTCGTGCTGGTGGCGCACCGCCCCGACGCACGAGCCGGACGGGGCGACGATGTAGTCGTAGCCGTCGAAGGCCTTGGCGTAGGCGCGCACGGTGGCCAGGCCCTCCTTGAAGTAGCCGGTGTTGGTGAACATCTGGCCGCAGCAGGTTTGGGCGAACGGGAACTCGACGGTGCAGCCGAGGCGCTCCAACAGGGTGACCACCGCTTTGGGCGTGGACGGGAACATCACATCGTTGACGCAGGTGGCGAACAGGGCCACCCTGCGGCCATTTCCATCCAAGGCAACACTCCTTCGTATCCGTCCGGGCTGTTTTGGTCAGACCATTACCGCACACTCTAGCGGCGGGCGCGGCCCCCCACCGGCGAATTTGGCAAGAAACACAGTGGGCTCCAAGGGTTTTCTGAGACGATGGGGTATCGAATTCCGACGCCACAGGAGGCGCAGATGTCCGAAGACCAGCCCGAGGCGCTGGCGGAGAACCGCAAGTACGAGGTGGTGCTGCGCCACATCGAGAACGGCATTCTCGACGGCAGCTACCGCTCCGGCTCGCTGCTGCCCCCGGAGCGGGATTTGGCGGCCGCCCTGAATGTCGGGCGCTCGGCGGTGCGCGAGGCGCTGCGGGTGCTGCAAACCCAGGGTTTGATCGAGTCCAGCGCCGGCCGCGGCGGCGGCACCCGGGTGGTCTCGGCTCAGGGGGATGCGCTGGCGCGGATTTTCCGGCTGCACCTGGCCGTCGCCGGGAAAGGGCTGACGGACTTGATTGAGACGCGCGTGGCCTTGGAGCGGGTCTCGGCCGCCGCCGCCGCCCAGTCGGCGAGCCCGGCCACCATCGCCAACCTGCAGGCGGTGTTGGACGAGATGCGCCAGGCCGACCATGTGGAGGCCTTCAACCCGCTGGACACGCTCTTCCATGTGCTCGTGGCCCGCGCCGGGCGCAACGACCTGGTGGCCGATCTGACGGTGGCGATCCGCGAGGCGGTGCGCCGGCCCATCCTGGTCTCCTCGCAGAATATGGACGATTGGCACACCTTCAAGCTGCGGCTGTGCCGCGAACACGAGGCCATCCTGGAGGCGATTGCCGCCTCAAACCCGACGGCGGCCGCCGACCGCATGGAGAGCCACATCCGTGGCGCACACGTCGACTTGACCGCCGTGGGTATGCAAAACCCCTTGTGACAAGGGGATATTCGATTATGCCGGGGTGACCGTCAGGTTGATGTGGGCGACGATCCCGCTGGTGAGCTTGATGCCGACGGTGTGTGCGCCGACAGTCTTGATGGGTTTCGCGATTTCGACCGCGCGCTTGTCGATGGCCGGGCCGCCGGCCTTCTTCACGGCCAGCGCGATCTCCGCCGGGGTGACCGAGCCGAAAAGCCGGCCGGTCTCGCCGGTGGTGCGCACCGAAAGCGTCACACCCAGGCCCTCAAGCTGCTCGCGGATGGCCTGCGCATGCTCTTCGGAGCGGATTTCGCGGGCGTCCCGGGCGCGCTTGATGCCCTCGATCTGCTTCTCCGCGCCCTTCGTCCACTTGATGGCGAAGCCGCGCGGGAGCAGGTAGTTGCGGCCGTAGCCGTCCTTGACTTCCACGATGTCGCCAGGGATGCCGACATGTTCGACATTTGCGGTAAGGATGAGTTTCATCATGCTCCTATCGGGCGGTGGTGGCGTACGGCAGCAGGGCGACCTCGCGGGCGTTCTTCACCGCGATGGCCACCATGCGCTGTTCTTGGACGGAAAGCCCGGTCACGCGGCGGGCGCGGATCTTGCCGCGCTCGGAGATGAACCGGCGCAGCGTCTGCACGTCTTTGTAGTCGACATGCCCGATGCGGATCGGCTTGACCGGGGGGAGTTTCTTGACTTTGAGCTGTCTGCGTTGTGCCATTTCAATATCTCCTTATCAGAACGGGGGGGCGTCGTCGGCGGCGGCGTTCGCCCACGGATCGGCGGCCGGAGGCTCGTTGGACCAAGATGAGCTTTGCCGGGGCGCGCTCTGGCCGCCGCCCTCGCTGGCGCGGCGGGTGACTTTCGCGGTGGCGTAGCGCAGGCTCGGGCCGATCTCTTCGGCGTCGATTTCGAACACGGTGCGGCGTTCGCCTTCGCGGGTCTCGTAGCTGCGCGAGCGCAGGCGGCCGGTGACGATGACGCGCATGCCCTTGGTGAGGGATTCGGCGACATTCTCGGCCGGGTTGCGCCAGATCGCGCAGTTCAGGAAGAGCGTGTCTGAGTCTTTCCACTCGCCGCTCTGCCTGTCGAAGGTGCGCGGGGTGGAGGCGACGGTGAAGTTTGCGACCGGCTGCCCACCAGGGGTGAACCGGAGCTCTGGGTCGGCTGTCAGATTGCCGACGACGGTGATAGTGGTTTCTCCAGCCATTTCTTACCTCAGTGGATGTCGGGACGGATAACTTTGGTGCGCAGAATCTGCTCGTTGAGGGTGAACTGGCGATCCAGCTCTTTCACAACGGCCGGCTCGGCGGTAAGGTTCAGAACGACGTAGATGCCTTCCGTCTTCTTCTTGATGGGGTACGCCAGGCGGCGCCTTCCCCAGATGTCGGTGCTGTCGACGGTGCCGCCGGCCTTCTGGAAAGGCTTGAGGGGCTTGTCGATCAGACCTTCGACTTGGCGGTCATCGACTTCGGGATCGATGATGACCATGATTTCGTACTTGCGCATACGCTGTACTCCACCTCCTTCGGTCTCAGGCGGCTGGCGGGGACTTCCCGCAGCAGGAGGGCGTATCGGCGCTTTTCGCGCCAAGGGGAGACTTTACCCGAAGGTTGCGCGCCGGGCCAAATGGTTCGGCTAGCATCGGGCTGTGATTTCGATAGGCGCGGCGGTCGACGCCGGCGACCCGGTGGGGGCGGCCGGCGCCATCGGCGCGCAGGTGGTGCAGGTTCACCTGAGCGACCCGCAGACTTGGAACGCGCCGCGCGTTTCGTTTCCCGGCGGCGCAGGCGGGCTGCGCGCGGCGCTGGCGCAAGCCGGGCTGGCGCTCTACGTCCACTCCCCTTTCCTGATCAACGTCGCCACCACCAACAGCCGGGTGCGGATCCCGTCGCGGGCGGTATTGCAAAAGACGCTCGACGCGGCAGCGCAGGCGGGCGCGGCCGGGGTGGTGGTGCACGGCGGCCATGTGCCCAAAGACGACGACCCGCGCGCCGGGTTCGAGAATTGGCTCAAGTGCGTAGACCGGCTGCAGCTGCCGGTGCCGCTGCTGATCGAGAACACCGCCGGCGGGGCGGGCGCGATGGCGCGCCACTTGGATCGGTTGGCGCAGCTGTGGCAGGCACTGTCGCAGTCGGAGAATTTCGCCCA
>JAISTI010000051.1 GCA_031272685.1 Propionibacteriaceae bacterium
GAGCGGCAAGACGCGTACGCGCGCATCGCCGAAAAGCTGCAGGACCGGTTGTACGAGTGTTTCTGCACCCGCAAGGAGATTGCCCAGGCGCCTTCCGCGCCGCATTCCGATTTCCGGCCCTACTCCGGCACCTGCCGGAATTTGACCGCGGCCCAGCGGGCCGAGAGGCGCAAAGTCCGCCCGCCCGCCTGGCGGATTCGCGCGGATTCCGCTTCCCAGGAGGTCTGCGACCGCTGGCTGGGCCGTGTCGAGGGGGCGGTCGATGATTTCGTGGTGCGCCGCAACGACGGCGTCTGGGCCTACAACTTCGCGGTGGTGGTGGACGATTTGGAGCAAGGCGTGGACCAGGTGTGCCGTGGTGAGGATTTGCTTTCGTCCGCGCCCCGGCAGGCCTGGCTGGCCAAGCTGCTGGGGGGCGATCCGCCGGAATACGCGCATGTCCCGCTGGTGTTGGGCCCGGACGGCGGGCGGCTGCAAAAGCGCGACGGGGCGGTCACCTTGGCGGATTTGTCGGCGCTCGGGATGGGCGCGGCGGCGGTGCGCAATCTGCTCGCCCGGTCGCTGGGACTCGCCTCCCCTGGCGAAGACGCTTCGATGTCGGCGCTGTTGGAGCGCTTCGACCCGGCTATTCGGCCGTCGGGGTGGCGCTGGAGCCCACCTCCACGTATGGGTGGCTGATGTAGGCCCCCCATTGCGTCCAGGAGGTGTCGTAGGTGGCGCCCAGGACGTCCACCACCAGCACGATGGTGTCGCCTTCCTCGATCGGCGGGTCGTTGGAGCCCTTCTCGAAGCCGCCGTCGTTCGGCGGCAGGATCATCAGCACCCGCGAGCCGACCTTCTTGCCGATGAGGGCCTTCTTGATGCCTTCGAGGACGGCGCCTTCCGACAGCTCGGTGATGTCGTTGACCGTCCAGGGGGTGGCGGCGGAACGGGTGTTCCAGGAGTAGATGCAGTAGTCGTCGACGATCACCATGCCCTCGCCCAGCTCATAGCCGTCTCCTTCGATGAGGGTGACGGACTGCGCCTGGGTGGGCGCGGCTTCGTCGGGAATGGTGAGCGTGACGCCGGTCTTCTCGTCTTCTTTGACTTTGATCTTGGCGGCCAGCGTGCCGGCTGGGGCTTCTTTGGCCTCGCCATCGGGCTTGGCCAAGGTGGTGTCGATGATGTCCACCACGAACAGCAGGGTGTCCCCCGCTTCGATGCCGGCGCTGGAGTTGCCGCCGGTGTAGCCGTCGGCGTCTGGGATGGCGATGAGCACCCGCTCGCCGACTTTGTGGCCGACGAGGCCTTTGCTGAACCCGGGGATGACCCCGCCCAGCGGGAAGGCGATGGGGCTGGGGGTCTTTTCGACGGTGGCGGTTTCGGTGGGCTCGGGCTCGGCGGTTTCGGTGGCGGTGGGATCTGGCTCGATCAGCTCGGTCTCGGTGGCTTCCGGTTCGGGCTCGATCAGCTCGGACTCGGTGGGGGTGGGTGCGGCCATCGGGCGACCGTCGGCGGTGGCTTCCGGCTCGGTTTCGGCCGGCGGCTCTTCGGTGGCTTCCGCCTCGGCGGCCTCGGTGTCGTCGGCGGGCTCCACCTCGATTTCAGTCTCGTCGCTGGTTTCGTCCTCGGCCTCTTCTTCTGGCTCCACCCAGGATTCGTCGAAGACGTTCTTGTCGCGGGCGTCCATGCCGTAATAGAGCAGGGTGACGAACGCCTCTTCGGGAACCTCCATGCCGTAGTTGTCTTGGTTCACCCACAGGCTGTCTTCGGGGGCGGTGGTGATTACCTTGCTCATGGTCTTGTCCACGGCGAACGGCTCGGTGAATTCGATGGTCGGCTCCACGGCGAAATCCCCGGTGACTTTGATGTCGTCGATGCTGTCGGAAACGGGGACGGTGCTCGACGGAGTCGGGGTCTCGGAGGGATCAGTGCCGCAGGCGGTCAGGCTCAACACGCAGGCGGCTAGGACAAGCGAAATCTTCTTAGGCACAAGGAGGAGTTTACTCACATGCCGATGAGTTCCAAGAATTCTCCGAGCTCTGCGGCAGTGAGCGGGCGGGATTGGCCGGGCCGCAGCCGCCCCAGCCGCACCGGGCCGACGGCGGTACGGGTGAGGGCCCGCACTGGATGGCCCACCGCCTCCAGCAACCGGCGCACAATCCGGTTGCGCCCCTCGTGCAGCGTCACCTGCAGCAGGCTGCGGCCCTTGGAGTGCTGGACCAGCCGGACTTTGGGCCGCACCGGGCCGTCTTCCAGTCTTATCCCGGCGTTGAGTTTTCGGACAGTGGCCTCGGATACTTCGCCGCGCACTTCGGCCAAGTAGGTCTTCTCCACCTCATGCGAAGGGTGTGCGACCCGCTGGGCGAACTCCCCGTCGTTGGTCAGCAGCAGCAGGCCGGAGGTGTCGGCGTCCAGGCGCCCCACATGGAAGAAGCCGGCTGATGGGACGTATTCGGCGAGGGTGGGGCGGCCTTGCGGGTCGGACATGGTGGAGACCACCCCCAGCGGCTTGTTGAGGGCCAGGTATTCGTGTCCGGGCGCCACCGGGATGCGGGCGCCGTCTACTTTGACCACCGCCACGGCGGGATCCACGCGCAGGCCCTGCGCGGTAACGACCACCCCGTCCACTTCCACCCGGCCCTGGGAGATCAATTCTTCTGCGGCGCGGCGCGAGGCCACGCCCGCCTGCGCCAGCACCTTTTGCAGCCGGATGCCCTTCGGGTCCTCCGCAGTCACGATGGCTGAGATTCCCCCGCGCCCAGTTCCGGTTCTGAATCCGGTTCCGGGCTCCCCTCCCCCGCTGCCGCTGGCGCCGGCTGCTGCGCCAGCCCGGCCAACTCGGCCTCCAACGCCGTGGCGTCCGGCAGATAGGGTGCGATGGGCGGCAGCTCATCCAGGCTTGTCAAACCCATTTTTTCCAAAAACAGCGCGGTCGTCGCGTACAGATTTGCGCCGGTGGCCTCGTCCACCCCGGCCACCTCGACCATCTCCCGCGCGGTCAGGGTGCGCATCACCGCGTCCACGTTCACGCCGCGGAGGGCCGAGACCCGGCTGCGGCTGATGGGCTGCAGGTAGGCGACCACCGCCAGGGTTTCGAGGGCGGCCGGGGAAAGCCGAGTCGATTGCTCTTCCAGCAGCCAGCGGCTGATGGTGTCGGCGTATTCTTCGCGGGTGTAGTAGCGCCAGCCGGCGCCCACCCGGCGCAGCTCGAAACCGCGGCCGGTCTCGGTGTAAAACCGCGCGAGTCCGGTCAACGCCTCATCTACCGCCGCCTCCGGCGCCTGCACCGCCGCCGCCAACTCGGCCACGGGCAGCGGCTCGGTGGCGAGCAGCAGCAGCGCCTCCAACTGGGGCTCGATGTCAGTCATGTGGCTCCTCTTCGTCGAATTCGGACTCGATGTGGTGTTCCCCGCCGACCCAGTTGACCGTGAGGTCGCCCAGCGGGCTGAGTTGTTCAAAGGTGACCGCCAGCGCCCGGAACAGCTCCAGCAGCGCCAGGAAACGGCCGACGACGACCAGCCGGTCCGGGGCGTCGGCGACGAGTGCCCGGAACGTCATGGTTTTCTTGGATTTCAGTTTGGCGACGACGATGCCGGCCTGTTCGGCCACACTCACCTTCGCCACGTGCAGGTGCGCCAGCGGCACCTCGTCGGGGGTTTTCGGGGTGAGCGCTTGGGCGGCCAGGTAGGCCAGATGGTCGGCCAACCCGCTCAGATCGACTTCGGGAAGCAGCTTGGCGTACCGGTCTTCCAGCCCACCGGGCCGGGGATGGCGGCGGAGCTGGCCGTCGAGGCGGGCCGAGATCTGCTGGCTGACGATCTTGAAGGCGCGGTATTGCAGCAGCCGGGCGAAAAGCAGGTCGCGGGCTTGCAGCGCGGCCAGGTCTTCTTCATCCTCAACTTCACCTTGAGGCAGCAGCCGGGCGGCCTTGAGGTCGAGCAGGGTGGCGGCCACCACCAGGAATTGGGAGGTCTGATCCATGCTGAGGTGCACATCCTGGTCTTGGATGTAGGAGATGAACTCGTCGGTCACCACCGAAAGGGCCACCTCGGTGACATCCAGCTTGTGGCGGGAGATCAACTGCAGCAGCAGGTCGAACGGCCCCTCGAAGTTGGAAAGCTTGACGCTGAAGGCTGGGGAGACCTCCTCCAAAACCGCCTCGCCCACGCTAGGCCTTCGGGCTGCGGGCGAGCACTTCGCGGGCGAGGTTGCGGTAGGCCTTGGCGCCGCCGGAATCCGGCGCGTAGACGGTGATCGGCTCCCCGGCGACCGTCGTCTCGGGGAATTTCACCGTGCGGGTGATGACGGTGCGGAAGACGAGGTCGGAAAAAGCGCCCACCACGGAGTCCAGCACCTCCCGGCTGTGCAGGGTGCGCTTGTCGAACATCGTGCCCAAGATGCCGAGGATTTCCAGATCGGGATTGAGGCGCTCTTTCACCTTGTCGATCGTCTCCATGAGCATGGCCATGCCGCGCATGGCGAAGTATTCCGTCTCCAGCGGCAGGATGACCGCGTCGGCGGCGGTGAGGGCGTTCACGGTGAGCAGGCCCAGGGACGGCGCGCAGTCGATGATGATGTCGTGGTAACGCCCGCGCAACTTGTCCAGCACCCGGCGCAGCGTGACTTCGCGGGCCACCTCGCTGACCAGCTGGATTTCGGCGGCGGCGAGGTCGATATTCGCCGGCAGCAGCTCCAGGCCCGGCACGGCCGTGTCTTTGATGACGTCGTCGACGTCCACCCCGCGGCGCACCAGCACGTCGTAGACGGTGGCGTCCAGCTCGCGCGGGTTGGCGCCCAAGCCCACAGATAGCGAGCCTTGCGGGTCGAAATCCACCAGCAGCACTTTGCGGCCGGTTTCGGCCAGGGCGGCGCCGAGGTTGATGGTGGTGGTGGTCTTGCCCACCCCGCCCTTCTGGTTGCACAGCGCGATGATGTAGGCGTGCGGCTCGGCTTCCGGATCGGGGGCGCTGGGCTCGGCAAGCTCGGCGATGGGACGGCCGGTCAGGTCCAATTCCACCGCGTCGGGCAGGTCGACTTCGAACAGGGCCTCGGCGTCTTTACTCACGGGGCCAGTCTAATAGAGTGGGGCCATGGTCCATCTAACCCGGATATATACCCGAACCGGCGATTTAGGCCAGACGCGCTTGGCCGACATGAGCGTGGCCTCCAAGACCTCGGCGCGGGTCGAGGCCTACGGCGCGGTCGACGAGGCGAACGCCGCCATCGGGGTGCTGGCCGCACAGCCGGGCATCCCCGAAGAGGTAGCGCTGGTGCTGGCGCGGGTGCAGAACGGGCTGTTCGACCTCGGGGCGGATTTGGCCACCCCGCTGCCGCAGGAGCGTGAGACGGTGCGAATCCGGGCTGAACAGGTGGAGCGCTTGGAACACTGGATAGACGAGTTCAATGACGCGCTGCCCGATTTGGAGTCCTTCGCGCTGCCCGGCGGCACACCCAACGCCGCTTTCGCCCATGTGGCCCGCACGGTGGCGCGCCGGGCGGAGCGCCGCGCCTGGGCGCTGGACCTGGAAGAACCGGGCAGCGTGAATCCCGATGCGCTGCGCTACCTCAACCGGCTCTCCGACCTCCTGTTCACCCTGGCCCGGGTGCTGGC
>JAISTI010000159.1 GCA_031272685.1 Propionibacteriaceae bacterium
CACCGACTCGGCGTCGAGGTGGTTGGTGGGCTCGTCCAGCAGCAGCAGGTCCGGCTGCTGCAGCAGCAGCTTGCACAGTGCCACCCGGCGGCGCTCCCCGCCGGAGAGGATGTCCACCGGCGTGTCGCCGGGTGGGCATTGCAGCGCGTCCATCGCCTGCTCCAGCTGGGAATCGAGATCCCAGGCGTCGCGGTGGTCCAGCTCGGTCTGCAGCTCACCCATTTCGGCCAGCAGGGCGTCGTAGTCGGCGTCGGGATCGGCCAGCTCCGCGGAAATCTCGTTGAAACGGTCGAGCAGCCCCTTCGTCTCGGCCACCGCTTCTTCGATGTTCTCCAGCACGGTCTTGTCTTCGGTGAGGGGCGGCTCCTGCAGCAGGATGCCGACGGTGGCGTCTTTCTTGAGCAAGGCGTCGCCGTTGTCGGGCTTGATCATGCCGGCCATGAGCTGCAGCAGCGTGGACTTCCCGGCCCCGTTCGGCCCGACCACGCCAATCTTCGCGCCCTCGAAGAACGCCAGCGAGATGTTGTCCAGGATGAGCTTCTCGCCCAGCTTCTTTCGCACCTGGTGCATCGTGAAGATGAATTCCGGCATCTTTTACCCTTTCGCTCTGGCCAAGGGCCAAGTCTAGGTCAGTTGCCCGGCGGCAGGGAAACCCCGTTATAGACTGCAAACGACTTAGAACTGGATTCACAAGGCCGCCGGAGGACGCCCCCGGCGGGCAGGAAAGGGAGAGCTATGACCACAGCCGAAGAAATCCTGAAAGACAAGCCCCTAACCATCGGCGAGCTGCTGCAGTGGCGGGTAAAGAAAACCCCCTACGCCTGGGCCTTCAAATACCGCGACGCCGACGAGCAGTGGACGCGCGTCAACTGGAAAGACGTGGGCGAGGTGGTGCAGCAGCTCGCGGCCGGCCTGCTCAGCCTCGGGTTGAAGCTCGAAGAGCGGGTGGCCATCATCGCCAAGACCCGCGTCGAGTGGATCTTCGCCGACCTCGCGGTGAACTCCGCCGGCGGCGCCACCACCGCCATCTACCCGAACACCTCCGGCGACGACTTCGACCACATCATGCGCGATTCCAACTCCGTCTACGTGTTCGCCGAAGACGCCGACCAGATGCTCAAGCTCATCCAATTCCCCGACTTCGAAAAACAAGTGCGCAAAGTCATCTTGCTGGAAGGCGAATACCAATCTGACAAGGTGATTTCCTGGGACGGCCTGCTCGCCCTGGGCCGCGAAACCCTGGAAAAGCATCCCGACGCGGTGGCCAAGGCGGCCGCCAAGGTGACGGCCGACACCCTCGCCACCCTCGTCTACACCTCCGGCACCACCGGGCTGCCGAAGGGCGTTGAGCTGGTGCACCGCTGCTGGACGTACGAATCCTGGTCGGTGGCCACCCTCGGCCTGATCGAGACCAGCGCCACCCTGTTCCTGTGGCTGCCGCTCAGCCACGTCTTCGGCAAGGTGCTCACCTCCATCCAGATGGCCATCGGCTTCACCTCCGGGGTGGACGGGCGCATCGACAAGATCATCCCGAACCTCGCCGATCTGAAACCCGACGTGATGACAGGCGCGCCGCGCATCTTCGAGAAAGTGCGCGCCGCCGTCATGCTGAAATTCCCGCGCAACTCCCCCAAGGGCCGCATCGCCCGTTGGGCGTTCGCCGTCGGGCGCGACACCCGCCCGTACCGGCTGGCCGGCAAGAAGCTGCCGCCGCACCTGGCGGCCGCCTATGCGCTGGCCGACAAGCTCGTCTTCTCCCAGCTCAAAGAGCAGATGGGCGGCAACATCCAATTCCTGGTCTCCGGCTCGGCCAAGCTCTCCCGGCAGGTGTTGGGATGGTTCTACTCGGCCGGCATCACCATCGTGGAAGGCTACGGACTGACGGAAACCACCGCCATCAGCTTCGTCGGCCACTGGAAAGAGCCGCACTTCGGCACCGTCGGCTGGCCGCTGCCTGGCACCGAGGTCAAGATCGCCGAAGACGGCGAAATCCTCATCAAGGGCCCCGGCGTGATGCGCGGCTACCACAACAACCCGGAGCTGACCGCCGAAGTGCTGGAGGACGGCTGGTTCCACTCCGGCGACATCGGCCGGCTGGACGAATCCGGCTCGCTAATCATCACCGACCGGAAGAAAGACCTGCTGAAAACCTCCGGCGGCAAATATGTGGCCCCGGCGAAGGTGGAAACCCTGCTCGCCGCGCAGGTGCCGTATGTGTCGCAAGTGGTGGCCGTCGGGGACGGGCGCAAATACGTCTCCGCGCTGCTCACCATGGATCGCGACAACGTGCTGCGCTGGGCGAGAAGGCGCGGCATCGACCTGCCCTATCAGGAAATCCTGGAGAACGAGACCTTCCGCAACACCATCGAAAACTACATCGAGCGCGCCAATGCCCGCCTGGAGAAGTGGGAGACGGTGAAGCGCTTCGCCATCCTGCCCGCCGAATTCGGGGTGGCCGACGGCGGCGTCACCCCGTCCATGAAGATCCGCCGGGCGATCATCACCCAGCGCTACAAAGACGTGGTGGATTCGCTCTACGACGAAGAACCGGCCGGCGACGACGACTGAACGGCCGCGGCTAGCCGAATCCGGGGCAGCCTGCAGGGCGCGGCTCAGGCGGGCGGCCCCCAGGTGGGGTCTACCGCCGAATAGCCGAAACTGGTGGAACTGGGGCTGGGC
>JAISTI010000167.1 GCA_031272685.1 Propionibacteriaceae bacterium
ACCGAGGCCGTCGTCGCCATCCTGAAGCGCACCGGCGATTGGCAGAAGTTCAGCGGCGACACGTCGGAATCCGGCGTGAACCCGCAACCTGAGAAGCCCGACAAGGTCGCGCTGTTCAACAAGGCGCTTTCCGAGGCCGACGACGCGCCGACCGCCTCGGCCGTCACCTCCCGCAAAGGCCGCAAGGCCCAAGAGGAGTATCTCGACGACGAGCCCGCGGCTGCGCCAGAGCCGGAAGCCGCCCCCGAGCCGGAGCCGGAGCCGGAGCCTGAGCCCGAGCCCGCACCCGAGCCCGAGCCCGAGCCCGAGCCGGAACCTGAACCTGAGCCGGAGCCGGAGCCCGAACCAGCGGCCGAAGAGCCGGCTGCGGAGCCCGCCGCCGAGCCCGAAGAGACCAAGGAGTCCTGATGCTCACCGACGCCCTCGAACACCTCATCCGCGGGCTGGTCGCCAGCCCTGCCGATGTCCGGGTGCGTGAATACACCAACCGGCGTGGGCAAACCCTCGAAGTGCGGGTGGCCCAACCCGATATGGGCAAAGTGATCGGCCGCCAGGGCCGCACCGCGCAAGCCCTGCGCACCGTGATCGGCGCGCTGGCCGGCAAGAACGTCCGCATCGACTTCCTCGATCCCGGGCACCGCCGCCGCCGGTGAGCCTGTTCGTTCCGCCAACTTGGGGTCGTCCGTCCTTCGGGAGGGACGACCTCGGCCTTTCCGGGCTTACTGATTCCGAAGGGAGGTCACAGATGCCCGACACCGCCGTGATCGTGGGATACGCCGGCAAGCCGCACGGGCTGTCCGGCGAGCTGGCCGTGCGGGTAATCACCGACGAACCGGAGCGGCGTTTCGCCCCCGGCGCGGCCGTCGCCCTCGAAGACGGGACCGATCTGACTCTGGCCGCCAGCCGCACCCACAACGGCGTGCTGCTGGTGCGCTTCGCCGAAATCGGCAGCCGCGACGCCGCCGAATCCCTGCGGGGCCAGGCGCTATGGGCCGAGCTGTACGACCTCTCCGACGAGAACACCTTCCACGGAGCGCAACTCGCCGGGCTGGCGGTGCGGGGTGCGGATGGCGCTCAGCTGGGCGTGGTCGCCCGGGTGCTGCACCTGCCCGCCCAAGACCTGTTAGAAGTTCAGACGGCTGACGGCCCCAAGCTCGTCCCCTTCGTCAAAGACCTCGTCCCGGAAGTGGACGTGGCCGGCGGCTTCTTGGTGGTGGCGGACATTCCCGGCCTGCTCAAGGACGGATAGCCGATGTCCCGCAGTTGGGTGTCCACACCTGTATGCAACGCTGCCGGGGTTGCCGGGCTCAGTTAGGCTGGAAGCATGGGTGAGGCTCAAGTCAACAGCGTGCTGGATGTGCGCGGGATGACCTGCCGCGCATGCGAGCAGCGGGTGGCCAAAGCCCTGCGCCAAGTGCCGGGAGTGCGCTCCGCGCAAGTCTCGCAATCCAAAGGCAAAGCCTTCATCGTCAGCGACGGGAAGCTGGACGCCGCCGCCGTGAAAATGGCGGTGGAGAAGGCCGGATACACGCTCGGCCTGCACGAGCGCCCGTGGCTGGCCAAAAACCGCAAAGTGTGGGCGGACGCCGCTATCGGGGTGGCCGCCGTGCTCCTTATCGCGCTGGCCTGGAACCTGCTCGGGCTGGACCGCGCCGGGGCCGCCGTCGGCGAGGCCGCCACCGGCGGCAACCTGGTTTTCGTGCTGCTGCTGGGCGTGGCCGCCAGCCTGTCCACCTGCATGGCCCTCGTCGGCGGCATCGTGATGTCGCTGTCCGCGTCGTACGGCAAACGCCACCCGGACGCCGCCGGCCGGCGGCTGCTGCGGCCGCAGCTCATGTTCAACGCCGGGCGCGTCATCGGCTTTGCCCTGCTCGGCGCCGGAATCGGCGCGATTGGCGGGGTCTTCTCGCTTTCCGGAAGGTGGCTGGCCATCGCCATGTTGGCGGCGGCGCTGGTCATGGGCTGGCTGGGGCTGCGCCTCACCGGCGTCTCCCCGCGCCTCAGCGCCTACAGCCTCACCCTGCCGCCCTCTCTCACCGCCAGGCTTGGCCCGGGTGGCGGCTACCGCGACGTCAACGCGCTGCTGCTCGGCACGGCGTCATTCTTCCTGCCCTGCGGATTCACCCAGGCGGTGCAGGTGTACGCGCTTTCCACCGGATCTTGGCTGCAAGCCGGGCTGGTCATGGGGCTGTTCGCCATCGGCACTACTCCCGGCCTGTTGGGCGTGGGGGTGCTCCCGGCGCTGGCGAAAGGCGCCCGCGCGGAGCGGATCTTCCACTTCACCGGGGTGGCGGTGCTGGCCTTCGCGGTCGTCAACGCCATGGGCGCGGTGAACGTCCTGCGGCCGGCCGGCTTCGAGCCGCCCGCCGCCGTCTCCGCGCCCGCCGGGCGCAGCGCGAACGTGTCCGACGAAGGCGGCGCGCAGGTGGTGCGCACCGTGGTGTCCGGATACGGCTACGAGCCGGGCGCCGCCGTCGTCTACGCCGGGGAGCCGGTCAAGTGGCTGCTGGACGTGCAGGCGCTGGGCTGCGCGTCGGTGGTGGACGGCTCCAGCTTGGGCCTGGGCACCGCCAGCTTGGCGGCGGGGGAGAACACCCTGGAATTCACCCTGGGAGAGCCGGGCACCTACCGCTATTCCTGCGCCATGGGCATGTACCAAGGCACGTTCACGGCAATCGAGAAGGCATGATGGCAGCCGGGCAAGCGACAATCCCCATCGGTGGCATGACCTGCGCCGCCTGCGCCAAGCGCATCGAGAAATTCGTGGCCCGGGTGGACGGAGTCGCGCAGGTGGCGGTCAACCTGGCCACCGAGAAGGCCTTCGTGGCCTACGATCCTGAAGTTGTCGCCCTCGACGCCATCAAGGCCGCCATCGTGAAAGCCGGCTATCAGGCCCTGGAAGTGAAAGAAAACGCCCTCGAAGAAGAACGGGCGCGCAAAGCCAAACAACTGCGGGTGATGTGGGCGAAATTTACCGCCGCCGCCGTCTTCACCATCCCGCTGCTTTACCTAGCCATGGGGCCGATGCTGGGCCTGCCCGTCCCCATCGACCCGATGGCCCGGCCGCTGCCTTACGCGCTTGCCGAACTGGCGCTGGCCGTCCCGGTCATCGCGGTGGGCTGGCGCTTCTACACCGTGGGCTTCAAAGCGCTCGCCATGCGCAGCCCCAACATGGACTCGCTCATCGCGCTCGGCACCTCGGCGGCTACCATCTTTTCCCTGGTCAGCGTCTGGCGCATCTGGCAAGGGGATATGTCGGCGGTGGATTCGCTGTACTTCGAGACGGCGGCCGTCATCATCACCCTCATCCTGTTGGGAAAGACGCTGGAGGCGCTCACCAAGAGCCGCACCAGCGAGGCCATCAAGAAGCTGATGGGGCTGGCCCCCAAGACCGCCATCGTGCTGCGCGACGGGGTGGAGACGCGCCTGCCCGTCGAAGCCGTGGTGCCCGGCGACGTGCTGTTGGTGCGGCCCGGCGCGGCCATCCCGGTGGACGGCGTGGTGCTGGAAGGCGAGACGGCCGTCGACGAGTCCATGCTCACCGGAGAGTCGATTCCGGTGGACAAGGCCGCCGGCAGCAAGGTCTACGCCGCCACCGTGAACGCGAACGGCGCCATCCGCTTCCGGGCAGAGCGCGTCGGCGCGGAAACCGCCCTGGCGCAGATCGTCCGCCTGGTGGAAGAAGCCCAAGGGTCGAAAGCGCCCATCGCCCGGCTTGCCGATGTGATCTCCGGCTGGTTCGTGCCCATCGTCTGCGGCATCGCCGTGCTGGCCGGGGGCGTTTGGTGGGCGGTCAGCGGCAGCCTCGAATTCGCGCTCACCATCTTCATCTCGGTGCTGGTCATCGCCTGCCCCTGCGCCCTCGGCTTGGCCACGCCCACCGCCATCATGGTCGGCACCGGCAAAGGCGCGCAGCTCGGCGTGCTCATCAAGAGCGGCGAGGCGCTGGAGCGCGCGCATGCGGTGGCCGTGGTGGTGCTCGACAAGACCGGCACCATCACCCAGGGCAAGCCGCAGGTGACCGACGCCGACCCCGCCGCGCTGGCGTGGGCCGCCGCCGCCGAATCCGGCTCGGAGCATCCGCTCGGACGGGCGGTGGTGGAATACGCCCAGGAGCAGGGCATCGCCATTCCGGCGGCCAGCGGCTTCCGGGCGCTCACCGGCATGGGGGTGGAAGCGCAGGTGGATGGCAGCGCTGTGCTCGTGGGCAGCCGGCGCCTGTTGCGCGAACGCGGCGTCGAGTTGGGCGCCGATCCGGCGATCGAAGAGCTGGCGGCGGCGGGAAAGACCCCGGTGCTGGTGGCCGTGGACGGCGAGTTCGCCGGGGCCATCGCGGTGGCCGACGTGGTGAAACCCTCCAGCGCGGCTGCGGTGCGCAAGCTGCGCGAGCTGGGCGTCCAGGTGGTCATGCTCACCGGCGACAGCCTCGCCACCGGACAGGCGGTTGCCAAGCAAGTGGGCATCGACAAGGTGCTTTGCGAAGTCCTCCCCGGCGACAAGGCCGCCGAGATTTCCCGGCTGCAAGCGCAGGGGCAGGCGGTGGCGATGGTCGGGGACGGCATCAACGACGCCCCCGCGCTGGTGCAGGCCGACATCGGCGTCGCCATCGGCTCGGGCACCGACGTGGCCATGGAATCGGCCGACATCGTGCTGATGCGCGCCGACTTGACCGGCGTGCCCACCGCCATCAAGCTGAGCCGGCGCACCATCCGCACCGTCAAGCAGAATCTCGGCTGGGCTTTCGGCTACAACATCGTCGGCATCCCCATCGCCGCCGGCCTGCTGTACGCGCTGGGCGGGCCGCTGCTCAGCCCGGTCATCGCCGCCGCCGCCATGAGCCTGAGCTCGGTCTCGGTGCTCACCAACGCGCTGCGGCTGAAGCGGTTCCGCGGGTAGAATTCCGGCGAGCAGGAGGGGCGAAATGGAACACGCTCGGACGTCATTGCGGACGCTGGTTATCGCGGCTGTCTCGATTTCTTTGCTGGGCCTGGCTCAGGCAGGCGCACAGGCTGATGTGCCGGAAACCGGCGACGACAAGGTGCCGGTCTCGCAACTCAAGGTCGGTTATCAGAAGACGCTCGCCTACAACGGCTACCAGCAAGTGCCCGCGTCCATGACGGTCCAGTACCAGGGCAAAAACCTCAGCCCGGACGACTACCACATCACCATCGGGGCGAACAAAAAAGTGGGTAAAGCCACCTTCACTATCCACGGGCTCGGCCAGTTCACCGGTTCCAAAACGTTCACGTTCACCATCAAGAAGATGAGCAAAGCCCAGCGGCTGAAGTTGGCTAAGAAGGAGGCCAAGCGGCTGGCTGGGCTGATTCCTGCGAACGTCACCGAAAAGCGCGACAAGATCATCGTCATTCACGCTATCGCCGGGCAGGCGACCGGGCAGGCCAACCAGTCGTCCAAGGCTTACAAAAAGAACTTCGGGAACGAGGCCTACGCCGATTTCGCCCTGGGCACGGCAGCGTGCTCCGGCCAGGTGCGCGCGCTCATCCTGCTGGCCAAAGAGGTCGGGCTGCAAGCCAAGCACGTCAATGCGAACAAGTGGAAGCATCAGTGGGCCCGGATCAACTACGGCACGAAGGCCAACCCGAAGTGGATGGACGTCGACCCGCAACTCCCGCTGAACCTGGGCAGCTACCAATCGGCGCTCTTCGGCCCGCTGCTGGACAGGGACGAGATTCTCACCTACTTTCCGCTGCGCTGGGGAAGCGTCACCAACGCCAAGAAGCTGACGCCGTCTCGCTGAGTTGCGGCCGGGCCACCGGCGATTGGGTGCTCAGCCTTGGCACCCCCGCCGAGCTGATTTTGCCCGGGGCCCGGCAAGAGGGAGAGCATCCCAGGCTTAAACCTTCTTCGGCTTGAGTTTCACGCCGTCCGACACCCACATACAAGTGGGGATGGTCCAACCTTTGCCTTTACAGCCTTTGCCTACTTTTTCAGGTTCGACGATGCTCGTCTCCAGGATCCAACCCAGGGGTTTTGAGAGCGCTGCAATGATCTTCTTTGCAGATGCCTTCGAGATGAGCGGTGTGACCGGAACGGTGGCCTCGCTGCCCCCGAGCAGGGCTATGTGCATAGTGATGGTGGTGGTTTCCCCCGGCTGGAGTTCCGTACCACTGTAATTCGAATCGTCGTAGATTTGCAGCAGGGTCTTGGTGGTGTCTGCATAGTCATAGACATCGTGGCTCTTGGCGGAGCTGGCAACGGCGTAAACCCCTGGTCCCCAGCAGATTTCGGGCTTGCCATACTCCAGTGGCGGCAATCCTTGCCCGCCTTGCCAGCAGTCCCGCACGCCAGCTTTGTTCAGGGTGCTTGATGAGTAGACCGCCTCAGGCCGCAACAGGCTCGTCTGGAAGGTTGCGGGCTCGTTGGACAGGTTGGTGACGTTGAGAACTAAGTCGAACGGAGCGGAGCGAATTCCGGTCATTTTGGCCTTGTTAGCCTTGGAACCGGCATTGAAAGTGGAGAAAGTGAGCTTCTTCGGCAGTGTCCCGGCAATCCGGAACTTCCCCACATAGCTCAGTGATCCTGTCCTGTTGTATTCGACCTCGATGTCGAACGAATAACCGGAAACTGCTGCTGGAGTGGACGGCTCATCGGCTGTGGGAGTGGGGGAACCCGATTCGGCCGGAGGGGTGTCGGTGGGGGATGACTCCGGTGCCGGGGTTGCGGTATCTGCCGGTGAAGCCGCGGCCGTTTCTTCCGGTGTGGTCCCCGCCGAAGCCGCCGGTGCCGGCGCTGTGGTTGCCGAGGCGGCGGGGGCGGGTGAGCTTGCGGTTGGCTCCGCCGGGGCCCCGCACCCGGCCAACAGCAGCGAACTGATGGCCAGGACGGCCAGGAATGGTTTCGTTGCCGGTTTCACCGCCGGAATGGCCGTTTTCATAGTTGCCTCTTCCCCTTTGTCACTCTCCCCTTTGTCACTCTCCCC
>JAISTI010000035.1 GCA_031272685.1 Propionibacteriaceae bacterium
GCTTGAAAGTGAGACCTCGGCATCTGTGAAAGGACACGACATGGAGTTGACGCCGCGCGAGGTGGCCTGGGCCCAAACTATGGGCGGGCACCGGCTGGGGCGAGATGTCGTCGCCCACAGCGGGCAACCCAATCCAATCGCCGTCGGAGAGCCGGTTGGCCGGGTGGCCCGCGAACAGCGCGAGGCCGCGACGCTGCGCCCCGGCGCGGCACTGGCTTCCGGGGCGGGAAACCGCGCCCGGCCGGAAGAGCCGGACGTCGAACGCACCTGCTTCGAGCGCGACCGCGACCGCATCGTGCACTCCACCGCCTTCCGGAGGCTGGCCGGGAAAACCCAGGTGGTCGTCTTTCCCACCGACCACATGCGCACCCGCCTCACCCACGCCCTCGAAGTGGCCCAGGTGGCCACCTCCATCGCCAGGGGAGTCGGGGCGAACGCCACTCTCGCCGACGCCATCGCACTCGGCCACGATTGCGGCCACGGACCGGGCGGCCACGCATCCGAAGACGCCTTCGACGAGTTCATCCCCGGTGGTTTTGAGCATGGGCCGTGGGGCGCCGACGTGGTGCTCGCCGGGCTGAACTTGTGCGCCGAAACCCTCGACGGCATCCGCAACCACTCGTGGTCCCGGCCCACACCTGCCAGCGTCGAGGGTGAAATCGTCTCTTGGGCCGACCGCATCGGCTACTGCGCCCACGACCTTGAAGACGCCATCCGCGCCGGCATCATCTCCGAATCCGACGTGCCCGCCGAAATCGCGGCGGTTTGCGGGCGGACGCGCCGCGAGCAGCTTTCCACCTTCATCCGCGCCATGATCGCAGCCACCTGCCGCAACGGCTTCGTTTCCATGGATCCCGAACGGGCCGCGGCGCTGAGCGCCTTGCGGGAGTTCAACTACGAGCGCATCTACACCCGGCCCGAGGCCATCGCCCAATCGCGCGCGGTCATCGCCGTGCTGCGCGCGCTGGTCGAGCATTATGCGTCCCACCCGGAGTTGCTGCCCCCGCTGGGGGCGGCGGCAGTGGGCGCCAAGGATGGGCCCAGGGACGGGACGATGGACGGGACCAGGGACGGGCCCAGGGACGGGACCATGGACGAGACCAGGGACGGGACAATGGACGAGACCATGGACGAGACCAGGACTGTTGCGGACGGGGCGGCCAAGGGGCCAGCCGTCGAAGGGCCAGCCGTCAAGGGGCCAACGGCCGAGCGTTTCGTCGGCCGATGCGAAGCCGGAGAAGACGGTGGGACAGGGGGCGATGATCGGATCGTGGATTCGGTGTTGGCTGCCGTCACCTATGTGGCTGGAATGACCGACCGTTTCGCTTTCGACACCGCTGTCGCCCTCCTCGGTTGGGATCGTGATTCTTTGCCCAAGGGCGTGTAAGGGTTTGCTCCTGGAGAGCATGGATGGGGTTGCCGGAGGGCAGGTGTGGGGTTCGCTCCCCAGGGTCACACGCGCGTTCGCTCCTAAAGGCCGTGGGGTTCTCCGGCTCACAATGGCTGTTGCGACACTCCTGGCAGGCTTTTGCTCCTGGCGGGTTTCGCCCCTCACAGGTATTCACCTCACTGCCCCGGCCGGTTCAATGGGGCGTGACGGGTATTCGCTCCTGCTAGGTATTCACCTCTGGCGGGTATTCACCCCTGGGGGGCTTTCATGCGGCGGCCGCTGCCGCCAGGCCCGCCGGGCGCGGCCGATTTGCCGTGTTGGCTTCCGGGGCCCTGCCGGCTCCGCTCTCCGGCTGGATGCTGTTGGGGGAGACCGCCGTCAGCCCCATTGGTTTGTATCTTTGGTGGATCCAGGGTTTCTGTTGTGGGTCTAGGTGTCTTGGCGGGATGGCTTGGGGGATTCCGTCTCTGATTTGGATTGCCCAGCGATCGGCGGTGGGGTCGTGAGAGGGTTCGACGATGCCGTGGTGGTGTGGGCAGACGAGGACGAGGTTGTCCAGGCTGGTTTGGCCGCCGTTCCACCAGGGGTTCAGGTGGTGGGCGTGGCATTCGGCGGGAGGCTGGTCGCAGCCGGGGAAGGCGCATCCTTGGTCTCTTAGGGTGAGGGCTTTGCGGATGGCGCCGGTGGCCAGGCGGGATGCGCGGCCGACATCGAGGGGCTCGCTTTGGCCGCCAAGGACTGCGGGGATGAGGCCGGCCTGGCAGCAAAGCTGGCGAAGCTGGGAGGCCGGGAGGTTTTCGCCGGGCTCAATGAGGCGGGCTTTGGCGGCCAAATTTTTCAGGTCTTGGTATTCGATGGTGACGATGACGGTGGGCCGGTCCCCGCCGTTTTCGGGAGCTTCGGCGTGCAGGCTGTGGGCGGCGGCCAGGGCTGCCAAGCCGTCGGCGAGACGCGCGGCGGGGGAGGGGGACTGTGGGGTTGGCAGGCCGGCTTGGCGGAGTTGTTCGTCGTTATTCTCTTGGGCGCGGCGCAGCTTCGCGGCGTAGGCGGCGGCGAGTTTGCGGATTTGCTCGGCTTCGAGGGTGGGCAGCAGGCCGCTGATGCGGGTGGAACCGCGGCCGGTGGGCTCGAATTTGAGATAGCGCTCTCGGATGGCCTGTTCGCGTTGGGCTTCGAGGTGGTCGGCGCGGGCTTTCGCGGCGTATTCGGGGTTCACGCACTCGTAGATTTGCCCGGCAGCGCCACGCAGCCCGGCCGGGTCGAACACTTTGGCCAGTTCGACGAGCTTTCCCGCGACTTGGCTCTTGTGTTGTTCGGTGGCCCCTTCAGGGAGCGCTTCGAGCGAACTGGTGATCGCTTGCGCTTGCTTGGAAGAGACGGACCCTTGCAGGCAGGCCTGCTCCAACTCCGGATGCTGGTGGACTTGCTCGCCTTGCCGCACAACAGCGAGGGCTTCTTTGCGGGACATGAACATGGTGCCCGCCAGCAGCGAACTGGCCGGAATCCCCGCCGCCCCTTCGCCGGCGTGCGCCTGCTGCGCCTCGGCGGCCAACACACCCTTGAGCGCGGACACCCGCGACTCCAGCGCGACCGCCGCTTTGAGCCACTCCAGCCGCTGCCTCGCGGCCGCCGTCTCGCGGCCATGGCGCTCGACAAGATCCAAGATTCTGGACACCGCCGCGAGCGCGTCTGCGACGGGGAGCGGGGTGCTGCTTCCCATCAATGCTGCCAGGCGGGTATCCATGCCAGATACTCTACCAATAATCGAACAACGTATGCAATCTAGTCTGAAAAAATCGAACAAAGAAACGCCTAGCCAACGCGTATGAAAATCCTCTCGCAGCGGATCGCGCAAATGACCACATCTGGCCACGACCATCGGCCGGTGTGGCCTGCCGTCCCGCTTTGCGGGCCGCGCAGGTCCCTCCACTCGCGGGAGCACCTGGAAGGTGCTCCCGCTCGGTCGGGATGACACAAGGGGAGTGCCCGCAGCCCGCCTGCTGCTCCAGTAGGGATGACAGAAGGGGAGTGTCGCAGCCTGCGACCTCAGGACCACGTGGTGGCCACGGCCAAGGAGATGGCGGTGAAGTGGCAGGCGGCGGCGAGGATGGTGCAGGAGTGGAAGACCTCGTGGAAACCGAACCACTTCGGCCACGGGTCCGGCCATTTCTTCGCGTAGACGAAGGCGCCCAGCGAATACAGGATGCCGCCGGCGAGCAGCAGCCACACCACTGCCGGGCCGCCAGTTACCCACAGTTGCGGCAGCCACCACACCGCCGCCCAGCCCATGAAAACGTAGATGGCCGCGGTGAGCCAGCGCGGCGCGTGAATCCAGAACAGCGCTTGGAAGATGCCCGCCAAGGCCGCCGCCCAGATGACGGCCAGAATCGCGATGCGCGAACCCCCATCCAGCAGCAAAACCCCTAACGGAGTGTAGGTTCCGGCGATAAACAGGAAGATATTGGAGTGGTCGACGCGCCGCAGCCACACCTTTACGCCTGGCGACCAATTGCCGAGATGGTAGGCCGCCGAGTTGCCAAAGAGGATGACGGACGCCGCCAGGTAAACCGCCATCGCCCACTTGCCGCCGTCGCCGCGCACCAGGCAGAGCATGGTGATGGAGGCGGCGAGAATGAGCGGCACCATCGCGGCGTGCAGCCAGCCGCGCAGCTTGGGCTTGGGCGCTTCGGGCGCTTCCGGCGCGGTCGGGGCGGTAGGGGCATCCAGGCCCACTGCGCCAGTTTCCGCCGCAGCCGTGTCCCGCGCATCCGCCATAGCCAGGGAATCCATCAGCTCACCTCCTCCGCCACCATATCGCAGCCCGGTGGGTACGCGTGCCGGGCCGCCACATCCGATTGCCCATGGCCCCCTGGCGGGCGCGTATATACTGGGCCCGTGCTCCGGGGTCGGTGAAACTCCGAACCGGCGGTGAAAGCCCGCGAACCGCCCGCCATGGGCGGCCGATCTGGT